>JAEZEM010000314.1 GCA_023417745.1 Pseudomonadota bacterium | reverse complement strand
GGAACCTCGGCCGAGGCCTGGCTCCCGGCGACGTGTCCTCGGACGAGGAGGGCATGACCACCATGGAGAACCTGGGCAAGAACATGGCCTGGGTGCTGGGCAAGCTCCACGCCTAAGCGCGGGCGCGCCTGCGAGACGCCCCGTCGCCCCGGGCCAGCCGCAGCCAGCGGCGCTTAAGCCCTGGCGCGCCTGCGGGACGCCGATGGTTCCTGCCGGGCGTTCCGGCTCTCGCCCGCTTCGTCTGCCGTCCCGCCCGTCGCCCGCCCGACGCGGCGGGGCGGCGGGCGGATCTTTCTGTCTTGCCATGCCGCCCTGCCGCGCCCCGGCCGGCCGGCGTCCCCCAAGGAGCAACAGCATGACCGATCCCCAGGATACCGAACCCGGACTCGTGGTCGTGTGGATCAGCCGCGACCGGGAAGCCGCGCTCAATATGGCCCTTATGTACGCCAAAAACAGCCGCCTCAAGGGCTGGTGGCACGATGTCCATCTGCTCGTCTGGGGCCCCTCGGCTGACGCCCTGGCCCATGACGACGAGCTGGCCGGGGAACTGGCCGCCTGTCTGGAAGCCGGGGTGGAGGGCTACGCCTGCCGGGCCTGCGCCGAGCGCTACGGCGTGGCCGAGCGCCTTAAAGCCCTGGGGCTGACCGTGATCTATACCGGTGAGCCGTTGACCAGCTATCTCAAGTCCGGCTGGAAGGTGCTCACCGTCTAGGTCGCGTCCCTTGGAAATAGGAGAGCATTTAAAAAGTTAATAGATTTTGCCGGTTGGCCGCTAATTGCCGCGTGTGCTTTTCATGGTCGCGGCCCAAACGTTGCCAGGGCCGGCAAGGGACTTATCTTCCTTTTTTGGCCGGTCGGGGCCGTCGGATAAGGCGACCGCGCCGCGTCTTGCCTTTTGCCGCCGCCTCGACGACAACGGCTAGGCTGGCCGGTGGCGTTTCGCCGGTCGGGTCAGGAGGTTTACATGCTGCGTATGGCTGTTGGACATGCCAATTGTCTGGACGCCGCCTGCGCCGTGCGCGGCGCGGCAGAGGCTTGCCGGCGGGGCCTTGGCGGGGCCGAACCCGAGGGGCTGCTGCTTTTTGCCGGAGTGGGCTACGACCACGACGAACTGCTGCGCGGCGTGGAAGCTGCTTTTCCCGGCGTCCCCCTGGCCGGCGGCACGTCCTGCGGCGAGCTGTCTTCAGCCGGCGGCGTCACCGACGACGCCGTGCTGCTCATGGCCTTTGGCGGCGAAGGCGTCCGGGCCTCGGCCGGGGTGGTTCGCGATTTTGCCGTTCCCGGCACGGATCTCGGCGCGGCGGCCGCCCGGGCGGCCGGCGAAGCCTTGGCCGAGCTTGGCGGGGCGGCTCCCGTGCTGTGTCTGGCCTTTCCCGACGGCGGCCGGGGCGGGGTGGAGGACTTAAGCCGCGCCTTGGGCCAGGCCCTTGGCCCGGATTGTCTGGTGGTCGGCGGCGTGGCCGGCCGGCAGTTGGCCGACCGGCGGCCGGTGCGCCAGTTTTTCGGCCGGCAAACCCTGCTCCACGACGCGCCGTTCCTGCTCCTGGCCGGCGACATCCCCCTGGCCATGCGGGTGTCCAAGGGCTGGCGGCCCATCGGCGACCGGGCGCGGGTCACCGGCGTGTCCGGCAATGTCGTCAGCCGTATCGGCGAACGCACGGCTCTGGATTTTTACCGTCGCTACCTCGGCCCCCATGCCGAGCCGGCGGTGGAGCTGCCCCTGGCTGTCACCTGCGAGAAATCCGACACCTTTATTTTGCGCGCTCCGGCCTTTTACAGCGAAGGCGACGGCAGCATCCAGTTCCCGGCCGGCGTGGCCGAGGGGGCCATGGTGCAGCTGGCCGAAGCCACCCGCGGCGACATGCTGGCCGACCTTGGCGCCATGGCCAAGGGGCTGGCCGCCGACGGCCGGGCCATGCAGCCCGGGCCGGCCGGCGTGCTCCTTTTTTCCTGCTCCACCCGCAAGGACATCCTGGGCACCAAGGCGTCGGAAGAAATCGACCGCCTGACCGCCGCCCTGCCGCCGGGCACGCCCGTGGCCGGCTTTTCCTGCCACGGCGAGATCGCGCCTTCGGCTCCGGGGCTGCCGCTGCATCTGCAAAACGGCTCGTTGGTCGCCGTGCTGCTGGGCGGCGACCGGCCCGAGGCGGCTGCCGACTCGCCCCTAAGCGAGCTGCCCTGTCCGGCCGGCGAGGCCGAGGCCCTGGCCCGGGAAGTCCGGTCGCTGACGCGCGCCCTGGACCGGGCCACCCAGGCCCGTTCGCGTCTGGAAGCCCAAAAAGAGCGTTCCCAGGCGCTCATGCGCTCCATCAATCAGGAAATTAACGAAGCCAAGCTGGAGATTCAGCGCAAAAACGAGCTGTTGCGCCAGGCCCTGGCCCTGGCCGAGGAGGTGCAGCGAAACCTGCTGCCCCAGGCCGCCCCGGGCCTGCCCGGCTTCGACATCGCCGGCACGAGCTTATACAGCGACGAAACCGGCGGGGATTACTACGACTTCATCCACGCGCCCAACGAACAGGCCGGCCGTTTCGGGGTCATCATCGGCGACGTCACCGGCCATGGCATCGCTGCCGCCCTGCTCATGACCACGGCCCGGGCTTTCCTGCGGATGCGTTCCTTCCAGCCCGGGTCCCTGGCTGCGGTCATCGACGACGTCAACCGCCTCATGTGCGCTGACCTGGCCGATTCGGGCCGGTTCATGACGCTGTTCTATCTGGCCATCGACATTGAGAAAAAGCGCCTGCATTGGGTGCGGGCCGGCCACGACCCGATCATGCTCTATGACGCGGCTACGGGGCTGACCGGCGACATCCCGGACAAGGGCGGCCCGCCCCTGGGCATCGTCACCGGGGCCCGTTACGCCGAAAACAGCGCCGCCGGGCTGGTTCCGGGGCAGGTGGCCCTGCTGGCCACCGATGGTCTGTGGGAAGCGCGAAACGACAAGGGCGAGATGTTCGGCAAGGACCGGGTGCGGGAACTGCTTGGCCGGCACAGCGGCAAGCCTGCCGCCGACATCGTGACCGCCGTCCTGGCCGGGCTGCGAGAATTTCTCGGCGAGGTCGAACCCGAGGACGACGTGACGCTGGTCGCCATCAAAGTCCTGCCCGATCCGCCTGCCTCGTAACCTCGCCCCCCTCCCGGCTCCTCCGTAACGCTTACGAGGGGCCGGGGCCGACCGCCCCTCTGGCCGCCGGAGCAAAGGCGGTTGCCGTCAGGCGCCGCCGACGGTCTTTTGGGCTTCCCCGCCGACAGAAAACCAATTCTCGTCAAAACCCCTTTAAACCTTTCTCCAGACGGGGGGGCTGGGGGCCTCAGGCCCCCAGCCGCCGGAGGCATTCTTTTCCCTCTCCCTCTTTCTTACCCTCTTCCCCCTCTCCCTCGCGTTGCCGCAAAAACGCCCCGGGCGTCGCGCCGAACATGTCGCGGAAGGCGGCCACAAAGGCCGACACCGAGGCGTAGCCGCTTTCCAGGGCGGCGGCGGTGACGTTGTCTCCGGCTTCCAGCCGGCCCAGGGCGGCGAGCAGGCGTTGGCGGCGTCGCCAGGCCCCGAAGCGCAGGCCGGTTTGCGCCTCGAACCGGCGGGCCAGGGTGCGCCCGCTCATGCCGGCCTGTTTGGCCAGGGCGTCCATGTCGCGGTCGTCGTCCGGGGCGTCGCGCAGCTTCCGGCACAGGGCGGCCAGGGCGGGATCGGCCGGCCAGGGCAGGCTTAGGTCCGCTTCGGGCAGGGCGGCCAGCTGGTCGAGGAGCACGTGGGCCAGCCGGCCGGCCGGGCCGGCTTCGTCGTAGTCCGGCGGCAGGGCGGCGGCGGCCAGGATGAGTTCCCGGGCAAGCGGCGTCACCCGCAGCACCAGGCAGCGCGGCGGGCAAAAGATGGTCTGATCGGCCCGGATGTAGAGGCTGCGCATGGCGGCCGGCCGGGTGGTGGCCACTTCGTGGAGCAGGCCCGGCGGCACCCAGACGGCCCGCCTGGGCGGGGCCACGTGGCTGCTGGTCGGGGTGGTCACTTCGATGACGCCCTCTCCGGCGTAGGAGAGCTGGCCAAAGGGGTGGCTGTGGGCCCGGGCCAGGGAGGCGGCCGGCAGGGCTTCGCTACGGCCGAAGACGAGCCGGGGCAGTTGGGTGAGCGGCGGGGGGGTGCGTTCGCGCGGCATGTCCGTTTCTCGCTATAGGTTGTCATTTTGACGCAAGACGGACCCCGTGTCCAGGGGTACAAGAGCATCACCCACAGCAAGGAGCGGTAACGATGGTCGGCAAACTGTTGCGCAAGATGGCTTCGGACTGGTTTTTGGCGGGAATGCTCACGGCGGTGCTTCTGGCCGCCGCTTTTCCGAAATTCGGGGCCTCGGGCGGGGCCATGCACGCCGACGTGGCCAGCGACGTCGGCATCTTCGCGGTCTTCTTCCTGCATGGCCTGGCTCTTTCCACCCGGTCGCTCGTGGCCGGGCTGGCCAACGTCCGGCTGCATCTGCTGGTGCAGACCTTGACCTTCGTCATTTTTCCGCTGCTCTACATTCCGTTCAAATTCGCCTTTGGCGGGCTGATCCCCGAGGGGCTGATGCTCGGGTTTCTCTACCTGTGCGCCCTGCCGTCCACCATTTCCTCGTCGGTGGCCATGACGGCCATCGCCAAGGGCAACGTGCCGGCGGCGATTTTCAATGCTACGCTGTCGAGCTTACTTGGCATCGTGCTCACTCCGGCCATCATCGGCTTGGCCATGGAAGGCGGGGCCACGGGCGGACTGTCGCTGGGGCAGGCCATGCTCAACATCGCCACGCTGTTGCTCCTGCCCTTCGTGCTCGGCCAGCTGGCCCGGCCTCTTATCGGCAACCTGGCCTCGCGCCACAAGAAGTTCATCAACACTTTCGATAAGCTCGTGATCCTGATGCTCGTCTACAGCTCCTTTTGCGATTCCACGGCCTCGGGACTGTGGCGCGACAACGGCCTGGGCGTCATTGGCCTGACCCTGGCCGGCGCGGCGGTCTTTTTGGCGGCGGCGCTTTTCGTCTCCTCCAAGGTGTCGCGCTGGTGCGGGTTTTCGGAAGAGGACCGGATCACGGCGATTTTTTGCGGCTCCAAAAAGACCCTGGCCTCGGGCGTGCCCATGGCCCGGCTGCTTTTCGGAGCGCATCCGGCCCTGGGGCTTATCGTGCTGCCCATCATGTTCTACCACCAGCTCCAGCTCTTCGTATGCTCCATCATGGCCGGCCGGTTCGCCGACCGGTTTAACAAGGTTCCCCACCCGGCTCCCGAGGCGGGCGGTCTGCCCGAGCCCCTCCCGGCCCGCGCCGGGAGCTGAAAGCGGCCGGCCCCGAAGCGCGAGCTTCGGGGCCGGTTTGTTTTGGGGCCTATTTTCCCAGTCCGTTGCGGAAGATCCAGTCGTTGATGAGATAGAGTCCGTCCTTGCCTACCGGCGCAAAGCGCACCGAGCGCTCGTTTCGCACCTCGCCGGCCTCCACGAACTGAAAGCCCACGTATTTTTTGCGCAGCGGCGGAAAATCCCGGATGCGCTTGGCCTCGGCCCGGATGCCCAGCCACAGGGGGGCGGTGTTGGGCTTGCCGGCCAGCTTGACCTGGACGAGCAGGGGATGGTCGCGGCTGTCCTCGGTGAAATAGGGGCAGGCCGGCGCGTCGTGGTGGATTTCCAGCAGCATCCCTCCGGCCGAGAGGTCCTTGATGCGGCAATGGCTCAGGCCGTCAGGGATAATGCAAAACGGACGCGGCCATTTCTCCAGGGAGTTAAAGAGGTTCCAGTCTGCGGCCGGGGCCGGGGCGGCCATTTCGAACAGGGCCACCGATCCGGGGTCCACGGGCAGCCGTTTGTGGTTGCGGCGGGTGAGCTCGAAGGTGGCCGGGATGGACAGTTCCACCAGACAGTGGTTTTCGTCCGGGCAGGCCACCGACTCCACCGTGGTGCGAAAATCGCAGTAGGTGCTTTTCTTGTTGGCCCCGACCACGGCGAAGTAGCCGCTGACTTCCTGGCCCGGGGCGGCGTCGTTTAAGCGGTTGCCGCGCGGGGAGACCACGGTCATGGAGTCGTCGTCCACGCTGCGGATGTGGCAGGGATTGATGGCCGTGTCGGCGGGATCGGCGAACAGGTTGAAATAGAGGATGCTTTTCTGGTCGGCGGCGGCCAGCAGCACGGTGCGTTCGGATACCTTATGCCCCCGGGCGGGGGCGGTTTTTTTCTGCTGCTCTTCCTTGACCCGAGCCAGGGTGCGGCGCAGCCAGATCATGGCCGCCACCCGGTTGGCCACGCCCTGGGGCGGTTCGGCTCCCAGGCGCAGGCGCGATTCCGGGAAGTTGCGGCTGGTCTGGCGGTCAAACGCGGCCAGCAGCCGGCGCAGCAGTTCCAGGGACGTGGCCTGGCCGGTCAGGCCCAGGGGCTGGGCATGGTCGGCCAGGGTGAAGACCTTGGGAATTTCACCCATGACCAGGGCGGCCTGGCGTTCGGGGCTGCCCGGGGTCCGGTTGGCGGCGGCGAAAAGGGCCTTGAAGGTATCGAGAATAAACGTGGTCTTGTATTTCGCTTCGAGCAATCGGGCGGTGTAGTCGAAGATCGGTTTGGCCGCCAGATCGACCAGGCAGACCGTGCCGATGGAACGCAGCCGCCAGTGGGCGGCGTCGTCGGTCTTGCCCGGGGGGGCGATGATGTTGTCCCCGAGTTTGATGACGTGGTCGAAGGTGTTGAGTTCCAGGCAGTAGCCGTTTTCCCGCAGTTCGTTGGCGCAGCGGATGGGAAAATGGCGCTTGTCGTCCTCGCGCGCCCACAGCCAGCGGTGGTAGAGCAGTTCGTTGCTGAGAAAATCCAGAAACCGCCGTCGATTGAACGGATTGACCAGGAGTGAGCGCACCGAGGGTTCGAGCTGTTGCCGGTCGTTGTCGCAGGTCACCAGCCCCCGGTTGACGAGCCAGGCCGGCAAGGCCTTGTCCTTGGCGAACACGTGGCGCTGGACCAGGGTGTCCACCGGGCAGTCGTCGGGCACGGCCAGGATGTTTTCGGCAATGCGCCGCATGAGCGTGGCGGCGGCCCGGATGAGTTCCGGGCGGGCCGCCGGCTCGCTGACCAGGGGGTCAAGACGACCGAAATGCAGATCCAGTGTGGCCTGGATGACGGGCGCCAGGGAATCGTTCATGCGAAACAACCTGCATCGTTGATTGTGGCGGCACAGTGGGTAATCGATACCAGACTGGCGTCAATTGGCAAGGGCGCGCCGCCGGTCGCGAAACCTACGGTAAAATGGTGACAGTCGTATTGCGGGGGACCCAGCCCACTATGTCGTCGCCGGTTTCCAGGCGCACGAAGCCGTTTCGGGTCGGCCCCAGGGCGACGCGGCGGCCGGGCGGCAGCACGGCCAGGGTTTCGGCCCCGGCCTCGGGGGCGCAGGCCAGGGGCGTGGCAGCGACGACGGCAACTTTTGGGGCAAGAATCGGCAGCAGACGCCGCCAGCCGGCCGTGGCGGCGACCACCTCCCCGGCCTCGGCCCGCCGGCCCGGGCTGGCCGCTGGTGCGGCGTCCTGGGCGGCCTGGGTTCTGGGCGTGGCAAGGAGCGCCAGCTCCGGCCCGGCGGCCACGCTCCAGGCTCCGGCGGCCGGGTCGAAGACCGCCACCGAGAGTCCCGGCAAGGCGTAGCGGCCCGGGGCGGTCGGCGTGAGGCCATAGTGGAAGACCCGGCGTCCGGTCGCGCCGTCCGGGCCGGGGGTAAACGCGTCTTGGTGGCCGAGCAGCCGCAGGAGCAAGCCCTGGGGCACGGTCGGAGGCGGCAGCGTCGCCTCGGACAGGTTGCCCCGGCCCGTCAGCGTGACGGTCAGGCGCGCTTCCTGCCCCACGGCCAGGGCAGCCGGGGTCAGGGCGGCCGTCAGCTCCAGGCGTCCGACCAGTTCCGAATCGGGGAGCCCGTCCGGCGGCGGCAGCGGGCGGACCTCGGCAGTCAGGGCCGGCCCGGCCATCGTGAGGGGGGCCGAGGTCCCGGCTAGGCCGACGAGTCTGGCCTGGGGCGGCCCCAGGGAGAGCCGGCCGGCGCGCTTGGGGGTCAGGGCGTAGGCTACGCGGCTGACGACATAGCGCTTCCCGCCGGCCGTGAGCTGGCCGTCGTCCTGGCCGGGCAGGGGGGCGGCGTCAAAGCCTTCGAAAGCCGGCGGGGTCACGGACAGGCCCGAGGCGGCCACGGAGCGGTACAGGGTCAGGGCATAGACGGCGGTTTGGCCGAGCCAGGGGTTGGGCGGGGTCAGGGTCGCGTCGAGCAAGACCGTCTTGCCGGCAAGGCCCGGCGGCGCGGCGGCCGGTCCGGCCGGAACCTGGGCCAGGGCCTCCCCGGGCCAAGCCAGGACCACGGCCAGGAGCAGGGTCGCCGACAGCCGGGCGGCCAGGGCGAAAGTGCGCCTCACCAGTCCTTCTCCACCGTGGGCCGGGCATAGACCGGGGCCACGGGCTGGCCGACCAGATCCGGGATGCGCCCAAGCACGGGATCGTCGGCCGCGCCCGGGGCGCTCGCCCGGCGCTGACGGGTTTCGTCGCCGTCCCGACCGGGAACGGGCAGCCGGGCCTCGGCCGCCTCGTCGCCGGCTCGGCCGGGGGTGGGCGCGGCCGCTTCGGCCGAAGGTTGTGTTTCGCCTTTTCCGTCGTCGCCCGGAGTCGGGGCCGGAGCCTGGCCGTCGCCCTGGTCCTTGGCCTGTCCCTGACCGTGGGGCGCGCTCTCGGCCCGGTCGGGATCGGGCGCGCCGTCCTGGTCCGGGACCGGCGACGGGTTGGTGCGCAGCCAGTCCAGGTTGGCCCGGGCGTCGGCATCGGTCGGATCAAGGGCCAGGGCGGCTTCATAGGCGGCCATGGCCCGGTCTCGGTCGTGCAATCGCCAGACGGCGTTGCCCTGATTGTAGCGGGTCTTGGCGGCGAGCGTCTTGTCTGGTCCGGCGGCGGCCCGGTCAAAGGCGGCTTGGGCTTCGGCGAAGCGGCCCAGGCGGTAATAGGCCGTGCCGATGTTATACAGGATGGCCGGATCGTCGGGATCGCGGGCCCGGGCGGCCAAGAAGGCGGCTAGGGCGGTTTGCTGGTCGCCTTTGGCGGCGGCTTCAAGGCCCCGCCCGTTTTGCTCGCCGGCCGAAGTGGCGGCCTCGACCGGGCCGGCCAGAGCCAGGCTGGCCAAGAGCAGCAGCCCGGCCAGCTTCCGGCCCGGGGGCAGGGACAGATCGGCCAGGAGCAGGACCACGGCCAGGGCCAGAAACAGTGCGCCGTCGTCGTCGGCCGTGGCCGTGTCCGGCGAGTTGTCGCCCGAGGCGGCTCCTTCGGCCAGGGCGGCGGCAATGGCGGCGGCCGGCCAGGGCGCGTCCGGAGCCAGCCGGTAAGCCGCGCCGCCGGTGGCTCCGGCCAGGGCGGCCAGGGCCGGGTAATCCACCCCGGCGGCGACCGGAGAACCGGCCGCGTTTCGAAGCGGCTCCCCGCCCGGTCCGGGCACGGCCGCCGCCTGGTCGGAACCCACGGCCACGGCATAAACCGGCACGCCCGGCGGCAGGGGCGGCCGGGTCGGATCAGCCGTCGCGACCGTGGCTTGGCCGTCCGTGACCAGCAGCGCCGCCGCCGGTCGGACCCCGGCCAGGGCCAGCCCGGCCGCTTCCAGGCCCGTGGCCGGATCGGTGCCGCCCAGGGGGGCGACTTCGGGAGACAGGCCGTCGAGAAAAAGCGCCAGCCCGGCCCGGTCCGGGGTGGGAGGGCAAGCCAGCCAGGCCCGGCCGGCAAAGCCGACCAGCCCGACATCCAGGCCGGGCAGCCGGGCAAGCACGTCGAGGACAAGCCGCTTGGCCGCGCCCAGCCGGTCCGGCGGCACATCCCGAGCCAACATGCTGCGCGAACAGTCCAGGACGACCATGAGCCGCAGCCGGGGCGGCGTCTTGGTCGATGCGTCCGGCTTCTCCGTGCCCAGGCGCGGCCCGGCCCCGGCCAGGGCCAGAGCGGCCACGGCGCAAACGAAACAGGTGCTTTTGAGGGCGCGTCGGCCCGGCCGCGCGGCCAGGGCCGGCCAGCCGGCGGCCACGGCCCGGCGACGCCGGGAGGCTGTCCAGGCAAATCCCAGACACAGGGCGGCCGGGACAAGCAGCCACAGCCAGTCGGGACGGGCGAAGGTCATGGCAGGGCCAGCCCCCGTGTGGCGGCCAGGGCGGCCCAGGCCGTGAGCAGACACACGGCCAGTCCGGCCAGCAGCGGGGTCAAGGACTGGCCTCGGTCCGGCTCGGCCCGGATGTCGCTTGGCGTCATCGTATCGATGGCCGCCGTGGCCCGGGCCAGGGCGGCCGGATCGACGGCCCGCCAGAACGCGCCGCCGCCGGCCCGGACCATGGCGGTCAAAGCCGCTTCATCCACCGGCGCGGCTTCGGTGATGATCTGCTTGCCCAGGATGGGATGGGCCACGAGAAACGGAGCCGGTCCGTCGCCCCCCACGCCCACGGCAAAGACGTTGACGCCATGCCGGGCGGCCGCCTGGGCGGCGGCCACGGGGTCGGCCTCGCCGGCGTTGGACCGGCCGTCGCCGAAAACGATGACCGCCTTGGCCAGTCCCGGGCTTTCGGCCAACCGCTTGGCGGCCAGCCCCACGGCGTCGCCCATGGCCGTCTTGGGGCCGGCCGCGCCGGTGTCGAGGCTGGCCAGCGCCTGGACCAGGGCAGTCCGGTCGGTGGTCGGCGGCACGATGAGATAGGCCCTGGCCCCGAAGCCGACCAGCCCGATGCGGTCGCCGGGCCGGGCCTCGGTCAGCTTGCCCGCCGCCTCGACCACGGCGGCCAGCCGGGTGATGGTGCGGCCCTGGGCCGGCATGTCCATGGCCGCCATGGACGGCGAGAGGTCCACGGCGAACATGAGGTCCACGCCCCGGCCGACATAGCTGGGCGTATCCGGCGGCAGGCTCGGCCCGGCCAGGGCCAGGATGGCGACGACCAGCCCAAGGGGCCGCAAGAGGCCGCCCAGACGCAGCGCGAAGGATAGTCCGACGCCCCGCACCTCCCCGGCTCCGGGCAAGGCAGCCGCTCCCCGGCGGTCGCTCTGGTGGCGCAGCCACAAGGCCGCCGGCAAAAGCAGCACCAGCGCCAGGGCGGCCGGATGGGCCAGGGCGATCACGGTCGCCCCCCAACCAGCACCCGCGCGGCGGCCAGATCGTCCTGCCGCTCCCCCGGGGCATAAGCCGCCCCGGCGTAGCCGACTGCTTCGGCGCGCGCCAAAAGCGTCGCCAGCGCCCGGCCCAGTTCCGGTCCAAAGGTGGAAGTTTCCAGCCCGGCCGTGATTTCGGCGGCGGTCAGGGCCACGGCGGCCAGCCCCCGGGCTTCCAGCCCAGCCCGGGCCACGGCGGCTATCCGGAAGGCGAACTCGCGGTCGTCAAGCCTGGCCGCTTCAGTCTCCAGGGCTTTCCAGGCGGCCCGGGCCTCGGCCGGGCCAAGGGGCCGGGCGTCGGGCCGTCGCCTCCGAAACCGCCCGCGCCGCCACAGGGCCAGGCCGCATACGACGAGCAACGCGCCGCCGGCCAGCCAGGGCAGCGACGACGACGCGGCAGACAGCGGCAGCGGCGCCTTGATGTCGCGGATGTCGTTCACGGATGCGGCCCCAGGCTCCGTCCCCGGCGGGCGCGGCGGCGCAGATAGGCGCCAAGCGCCTCGGCCGGGTGTTCGTCCGCCGGCAGGGTCAGCGTGCGCGCCCCGGCCCGGACCAGGGCGGCGCGACCGGCCTCGCGCTGAGCCTGGCGGGCGGCAACAAAACGCGCCCGGGCAGCCGGCGCGGCGCAGTCGATGACGATCGGTCGTCCGTCCTCGGGATCGGCCACGGCAGCCAGACCCAGCGGCGGCAGGCAGGCGTCGTCGTCCGGGACGACAAACCCGGCGGCCACGTCGTGCCGAGCCGCCAGCCGGCCAAAGGAGGAGGCGAAATCGCCGGAAAGGAAATCGGAAAAAAGCATCACCGCGCTGCGATGCACCAAAGCGGTCGCGGCCAACTCCAAAGCCGGCCCGGGATCGGTGCCCCGGCCCTGAGGACGAGTCTCGGCCAAAAGCCGAGCCACGGCCACGGGCACGGCCGGGCCGGCGCGCGGCGGCAAAAAAGCCTCGACCCGGTCGGTGAAAAGCACCAGCCCGACCCGGTCGCGGCTGACGGCGGCGCTGACGGCCAAGGTCACGGCGGCCAGGGCGGCGGTCCAATAGAGCGGTTCGCGCGGACAAGGGCAGGTCATGGAGGGGCTGACGTCCACGGCCAGCAGCAAGGTCAGGCTGCGCTCTTCCCGAAAACGCTTCACAAAAGGCCGGCTCAGCCGAGCCGTGGCCTTCCAGTCCATGGCGGCCACATCGTCGCCGGGCGCATACTCCCGGGACTCTTCATACTCCATGCCCGCGCCCGGATAGGCGCCGCGATACTCGCCGGCAAGCGGCGCGGCGGCGGCCAATCGCGGCGTCAGGCGCAACCGGCGCGCCCGGGCAAGAAGCTGCGAAGCCTGCATGTTCCCCATGCCCGCTCGGTATCAAGCCCCCGCCCCCCCGGCAAGGCCGGGGGCGTAGAAGAGGAAGAGTGCCTCCGGCGGCCGGGGGCCTGAGGCCCCCGGAC
>JAEZEM010000282.1 GCA_023417745.1 Pseudomonadota bacterium | reverse complement strand
CCCCTTTTCTCAAAAAGGGGTTTCCTCCCCCGGGCGCCATCTCCACCATCGCCCTGGTCGGGGCGCGGGGGGGCATGGGCCAGCTTGTCACGGCTAAATGCCGGGCGGCGGGCGTGGCTGTTCGGGAGTTGGACCGGCCGTTGACCGATGACGGCATCGCGGCGGCCGTGGCCGGGGCGGACATGGTGCTTGTTTCGGTGCCGGTCTACGCCACGGCCGAGGTGACGGCCAAGCTCGCGCCGCATCTGGCCGCGCATCAAATTTTGGCCGACGTCGGCTCGGTCAAGACGCTGCCCATCGCCGCCATGGTCGAGGGCTACGCCGGGCCGGTGGTGGGCACGCATCCGCTGTTTGGCCCGGCTCCGGCGCAGGATGACGGGTTGCGCGTGGCGGTCATGGACGGCCGGCCCGGGCAGGACGCCTGGGCGACCGAGCTTGTGGCCGACTGGTGCCGCCGCATCGGCTTTGCCCCCTTCCCGTCCACGGCCGAGGAGCACGACAAGGCGGCGGCCTATGTCCAGGGCCTCAATTTCGTCACCACGGTCGCCTATCTTGCCGCCCAGGCGGCCGGCGGCGAGGTACGCAAGTACCTGACCCCGTCCTTCGAGCGCCGGCTGGTGGCGGCGGAAAAGCTCATCACCAAGGACGCGGCGCTTTTCACCGCCCTTTTCGAGGCCAATCCGCACAGCCATGAGGCCGTGCGAAACTACCGGAATTTCCTCAATATCGCCGCTGGCGGCGACATCGACCTGCTGGTGCGCCGGGCCGAGGCTTGGTGGACCGAGAAGACGGAAAAAAAGGACAACCCATGAGTGCGATCAAGCTCCGCCAGGAAGGGACGTGGCTGCCGGCCGACGTCCAGACGCCCATCAGCCTGTTCCTCGGGCTTGTGGGCGAGCGGCCCGGAATCCTTCTCGAAAGCGCCGAAGTCGATGGCCGCCTGGGCCGCTACAGCCTCATCGCCTGGGATTTCCGCCTGCGCATCCGCCTGAAGGAAGGCAAGCTCGACGTCAGCGCCCGGGACCAGCGGCTGGCCGGCCTGGAAAAGCATTCCGGCCGGGGCATGATGGAGGGGCTTCGGGCCGTCTTGGCCGACCTCGACATCCTGGCCCCCGAGGGCTTTGACGACGTGCCGCCCATCACCCGCTCCCTGGTGGGCTATTTCGGCTACGGCGTGGCCGGAGTGTTCGAACCCAAGCTGGCCAAGGTTTTGCCGCCCGACGAGGCCGAATTCTGTCTGGTGCTGCCTGGCCGGGTGGTGCTTTTTGACCACGTCAAGCACCGCTGCCTGCATCTGTCCCTGGACGAGGGCAAAAAAGCCAAGATCGAGCACGCCAACATCTTCGCGCCCATGAACCGGCCGGTGCTGGGCAAGGTGGTCAACACCCCGGACGCCGAGGGCTACATGGACGCGGTGGCCCAGTGCAAGGACATGATCCGGGCCGGCGAGTGCATCCAGACCGTGCTGTCCACCCGGTTCGCCGCGCCGTTTTCCGGCGACCCGTTCGTGGTCTACCGCCGGCTGCGGCAGGTGAACCCTTCGCCCTACATGTTTTTCATGCGCCTGCCGCGCGTGACGCTGCTGGGGTCGTCGCCGGAGCTGCTCATCCGCTGCCGCGACGGCGAACTGACCACCTGCCCCATCGCCGGCACGCGCCATCGCAGCGCCGACCCCGTCGAGGACGACCGTCTGGCCGAGGAGCTCTTGGCCGATCCCAAGGAACGTGCCGAGCACGTCATGCTGGTGGACCTGGGCCGCAACGACCTCGGGCGCATGGCCGAGAAGGGCACGGTCAAAGTCGAGAAGTTCATGGCCGTGGAGCGGTTTTCCCACGTCATGCACATCGTCTCCTACGTCACGGCCAAGCTCAAAAAGGGCCTGGACGCCCTGGACGTGCTGCAATGCGCCTTCCCGGCCGGCACGCTGTCGGGCGCGCCCAAGGTGCGGGCCATGGAAATGATCGCGGACCTCGAAAACCGGCTGCCGCGCGGCCCCTATGCCGGCTGCATCGGCTGGATCGGCCTGGATCAGGGCCACGTCAATCTCGACACGGGCATCACCATCCGCAGCATGTGGATACGCGACGGCATGGCCTCGTGGCAGGCCGGCGCCGGCATCGTCTACGACTCCGACCCGGCCAAGGAATGGGTGGAGTGTCAAAACAAGGCCCGGGTCATCGCCGAAGTGCTGGCCGCCAAGGAGGAAGGCGATGTTTTTACTTATTGATAACTTCGACTCGTTCACCTTCAACGTGGTGCAAGCCTTCCAGCAGTGCGGCCACGATCCGGTGGTGCTCAAAAACGACGACCCGAAGATTCTGGAGCTGGCCACCTCGGGCAAGCTGGACAAGGTCTGCATCTCGCCCGGGCCGAGCAACCCGACCAATGCCGGGCTGTGCCTGCAGTTCTTAGAGTTGCTGCCGGCCACGACCCCGGTCTTCGGCGTCTGCCTGGGCCATCAGATTTTGGGGCATTTCGCCGGCGCGCCGGTCGTCGTCGCCGCCCGCATCATGCACGGCAAGACCTCCGACGTGTACCACCGCGAGACCGGGCTTTTCGAGGGCCTGCCCAACCCCATGGAGTGTTGCCGCTACCATTCGCTGCTGGTGTTGGCCTCCAAGGCCCCGGACAAGCTCGAAATCACGGCCTGGACCGAGCAGAACGAAGTCATGGGGCTGCGGTATCGGGACAGGCCGTGGGTCGGCGTGCAGTTTCACCCGGAGTCGGTGTTTACGCCCGACGGCATGAAGCTCATTGGAAATTTCCCGGACAAGATTTTGTAAGGACGGCCAAACGTGAACACCATCCCCGCCCTCATCGACAAAGCCGAGGCCAGCCTTCGGGCCGCGCGGCTGCTCGGCAGCGAGGGCTACCTCGATTTCGCCGTGGGTCGCCTCCACGCCGTCATGCGCTACGTGGCCGAGGCCTTCCTCATCCGCCACGGCTACCCCGTGGCCAACGCCGCCAACATCCCGGCGGCCTTTGCCCTGCACCTGACCGCCACCGGCTACCTGCCCGAAACCTTCAACCGATTCCTCAACGAAGCCGCCCGGCTGCGCGACCGGGCCGAAAACGAAACCGATACCGGCATCACCGC
>JAEZEM010000277.1 GCA_023417745.1 Pseudomonadota bacterium | reverse complement strand
ATCAAAGCCTCGCGTGAAAATCGGCCCGCTTCGCATTTTTGGAGGGGATCAACGTCGTCGTTCCCCTGTCAAACCATGTGGGGGTCCAGGGGCCTCAGGCCCCTGGCGGGTGCGGGCAGAGCCCGCTCTTCCTCTTCTCCCTTTATTACGACCCCGCGCCCGCAGGCGGTGCGGGCGGCGCAGGGTTGGGGCTGGCTGGGGGCGGGGCTTTGTAGCCGTAGTTCCAGTTGGTGATGGGGCTGCCCATATCCATGGCCAGGGTGGCGGTGATGGCCGAGAGGGGTTCGGTGGGCATGCGGTTTTGGCGTTGGAACAGGATGTAGTCTTCGGTCAGGCCGGTTTCCATGGTGCCGCCGTGGGCCATGGACCAGAGGCGTTCGCCGCTGCGGGCGTCGATGACGTCGAAGGTGAAGGAGACGCCGGATGCGCCGCGCGAGCCGCCGGACATGATGTAGGTGAATTTGCCGACCACGACGGTGTCGATGCCCATTTTGCGGGCCAGGGCCACGGCCTGGGGGGTGGAGGCGTTTTTGAGGTTGGCTTCGTAGAGCAGTTTGGGGAACACGCGGTCGCGGGTCCAGGTTTGCCAGACGACGCGGGTGAGTTGTTCGCCGAGGTCCTGGCCGTAGGGGATGTCCTGGGTGACCTGGAAGGGCACGATGAGGGCCGAGACGGGCACAGGCGGGGCTTTTTGCGGTTCCACGTAGACTTCGGGGTTGTTCCGTTTGGTCCAGTTGTCGATGTAGAGGGTGTGTTTGTCGGTCATTTTGGGTTCGACCGAGCAGCCGGCGAGCAGGGCGCTGGCGAGGGCGGCGAGGAGGAAAAGCGTGGCGTGGCGCATGGGGCCTCCTTGGAGTAGCCCGTTATTGGGGCGTGGTGGTGACCACGGGAGCGTCGGAGAGGGTTTTGAGGAGCTGTTCGCGGGAGGAAAGCAGGCTCACCCGCAGTTCGTGGCGTTTTTTGGTGGAGAGCAGACGGAATTCCGGGCGTTCGGCCAGGCGTTCGAGTTCGCGCATTTCCTGGCGGATGCGGCGGATTTTGAGCAGGAAGGTCTGTTCTTCGGGGCGCACCTTGGAAGCGACTTCGGCCAGTTCGGCCAGTTCGCCGGCCATGGCTCGGAAGGCGTCGGGGTGGAGTTCCCGAAGTTTTCGTCGCCGCTCGGACAGGGCGCGCCATTTGGTTTGAAGCCACGACAGCATGGGCCACTCCCGGATAGGAACCCTTGGGGTCGACATCCGTTATGGGTGTTTCGTGCCGGCGGCGTCAAGGCCGCGCCGGGCCTATTGGCCCGGGGTGAGACTTTGCAGCATGGCCAGGAGCAAAAAGAGGTAGATGGACCATTTGATGAAGATGGCGGCCAGGGTTTGCGTGTAGGCTCCTTCGTGGCATTTCTTGAGCCCGATGGCTTGCAGGGCCATGTACCAGACAAGAATGACCGGGGACAGGAGCTGGCCGGCCACGGGCACGGCGGTGAGCACGGTCGGCGCGGCCGAGTAGCACAGCACCCGGAAGGTTTCATCGAAGCTTTTTTTCGTGCTGCGGAACAGGATGAGCAGCAGATGGGTCACCCAGGCGTCGAGGTAGATGCCAACGGAGATGACCAGGGGCACCAGGAGCAGGGCCAGCAGGAACGACAGCGGCGAGCTGCCGAGAACGTTTAAGGCGTCGTGCTGTCCGGGGCTGCCGATGCGGGCGCGCAGGCCGGCCAGGGACCACATGAAGTCGATGAGCAACAAAAATTCGCTGATGAGCAGGTTGAACACCAGGGCCTTGGACTTGGGCCGGCCTTCGGGAAGGTTGCCGAAGAAGTCCATGGGGTGGAAGAGAATTTTGCGCAGGGTGAGGGCCAGGGCCGGGAAAAAGCCGTAGGCGTCCTGGCGTTCCCAGGGCACGGGGTCGGTGACGACTTCCCGGGCCGGCTCCTCGGGTTCGTCCTCGGCCGGGCGCTGGTGTTCCAGGCTGGGCCGGGCGGTTTTGCGGTCGTCGAGGGCTTGCAGTCTGGCCCAGATGTCGCGCACGCCATCGGCGCGCACGGTGGTTTCCTGGGACTGGTCGTTGGCCGGGGCGTCCGTCTCGGCCGTTTTTTGCGCGTCTTGCGGCGTGGGGGCCGGAGCCTGGGGACGGGGCGCGGCCGGCGTTTCGGCTTTGGGAGCCGCAACACGGGGCGCGGCCGGTTTCTCGGGTTTGGGCGTCGCGGCGCGGGGCGCGGTCGGGACCGGTTCGGGCGCGGGTTCCGGGTCAGGCGCGGGAGCGGCCACGGGTTCAGGAACGGGCGTGGGCTCGGGGGCAAGCCCTTGTTCGACCCGGGCGCGGATGCGCCGGGCGACGTCCGAGGGGGCTTCGTCCGGAAGGTCGGCGTCGGAAAAATCGGGTTCCGGCTTGGGTGCAAGGCCGGGTTGGCGGGCCGGTTGCGCCGGCGTCGCCACGCTTTCCCGGACGGTCGGGGCCGGTTTGCGTTTGGCGGCGGTTTTGGCCGGTCGCGTTGCGGCGTCCGGTTCGTCCCAGTCGCCCGGGTCGTCGAGACGACGCCGTTGGACCTGGGGTTGGGGCGGCTCGGGCTGGCGTTCCCAGTGGGTGGGGGGCGGCACGGCTTCGTCAACGGCCGCGACGTCGTCCGTTTGGGGCGTCGTATCGGCCCGCGGCGCGGGATCGGGGGCGAAAGTGGCATCGGCCACGGGAGCCGGGCCGGATGGGGCGAAGTCTTCCGGGCCGGCCTGGGCGTCGGCCTCTGCTGGTTCTTCCAGGGATTCCCAGGCGGCCGGGGGCGTGACGACACGCTCCTGTCGGGCGGCGGGGCGACGCCAGGAGGAAACGCCAGGTTCGGCCGCGCCGAAGGGTTCTTCGACGGCCGAGGACGGTTGGGGACGGAACCGGAACCGGTGGCGGCATTTGGGACAAGTGGCCATGGTCGGGGTGACCGGAGCCTTGGCGCCGGGGATTTCCCGGAAAAAGCCGCACTGTGGACAGGTTATGCGCATCATGTACCTTCGCGAAACGCCCGGCGCGCTGTGGCAGGGCCTGCATGGACGAGAAGGAGTGTAACTGCTCCACGCCGCCAAGGCAACCTCGGCCAGACCTTGCCCGGGCGCGGCGGATTTAAGGGCGCGGCTACAGGCCTGGGGGCAGCAGGAGGCAGCGGCTGGGGCCGCCGTTTGGGGCCAGGGGGGCGAAAAAGTCCAGGGGCAGGGTCGGGTAATCGACGCTTAGGCGGTGCCGGGCCGCTCCGGCCACTTGGCTGAAGGCCTCGAGCTTGTCGGCGACGCCGGCGGCGTCGGCCAGGAGTCGGTTGTGGTGGAGGATAGGGGCGTCCAGGGCCAGGACGGCGTTCCCGGGGTGGCCTTCCAGACGTTCGTGCAGAGGCCGGACGTAGCGCGGCCCGGGCGTGGCGTCGGTGCGAAAAAGGCGCAGTTGCCAGTCCGGCCACAGTCCGTGGCCGACCTTGGCCCGGCTGGGGGCCGGATAGAGGGTCAGACGCGGGAAATAGGCGGCTCCGGCTTCCGGGCAGGCCATGATCCGGGCCGCAGCGGCGGCAAGCCCAGGTCCGGGCCGTTCGTCGGGGTCAAGCGAGAGCACCCAGCCGGGCGGACAGGCGTCGAGGCAGGCGTTGCGTTGGGCCGCGAAATCCCCGGCCAGGGGCCGGGCCAGATGGCGCACGGGAATGTTCAGGCGGGCGGCGGCTTTGGCGACCGGGGGGACTTCGGCCGCGTCCCAGACGATGACCGCCCGGGAAGCCAGGCCCCTGGCGGCCTCGAAAAATTCCCCAAGAGCCGGTTCGCCGGCCCGGGCGAGCAGGGCCAGGGTCGGGAGGGACGGACTGGTCGGCCTCGGGTCGGGATCGGGCAGAAGCCGACCGGCGGTCAGCAGTCGGCGGACCAGGGCCAGATTCTTGGCCTCGCCGGCCTCGGCGGGTTCGGGGTTGACCGTGACCAGGGTGTTGTCGGGGGCCAGGCCCTTGGCCCACAGCAGGTGGCACGCGGCCTGGACCGAGGCGTCGGCGACGAGCTGGGCCGGGCTGTTCGGGGAGAGCCAGGGCAGCCGGCCAACGGCCAGGGACTCCCGGGCCGTTTCCGGGGCGAGGCAGACGACGTCCAGCCTCGTGTCGGCCGGCAGGGCGGCGGCCAGGGCGGCGGCCAGATCGCCGTTGCCAAGGCCGAGCAGGGCGATGCGCCGACGGCCGGCCAGGGCACGCAGGACACGGGCGACCCGCGCGGCGGTGGCCTCGGGCGCGGCGGCTGGCGGCAGGGGGGCGGTCTGGCCGCCGCCGAGTCGCCAGGCCAGGACCTCGGCGGAGTAGGTGAAAAACGGATGCGGGGCGACGGCGGGCATGGCCCAGACTA
>JAEZEM010000268.1 GCA_023417745.1 Pseudomonadota bacterium | reverse complement strand
GTGGCCAAATCCATGGCCCGCATCCACCGGGCCAATCTGGTCAACTTCGGCATCCTGCCGCTTTTGCTCGTGGACAAAGCCGACTACGATCGTATCCCGGCCGGAGCCGACATCCGTCTCGAAACCGCCGCCATCGCCCCGGGTCAGCCCTGCCCCATGACCGTGGCCGGCGTCGGCGAGGTCATGGTCACAAACGACCTGACCGCCAAGGAACTCGACATCATCAAAGCCGGCGGCCTGCTCAACCAGGCGCGCAAGGCCCGGGCCTAACGCGCGGCGACCCCGCGCCAAGGAGAATCCATGCTCGATCCCATGCGGAAATATGCCCAATCCTGGGGCATCAAGATCATCTTCGGCCTCATCATCATTGTCTTCGTCTTCTGGGGCGTCGGCAGCTTCAAGGGCGACAAGGCCACAGTCCTGGCCACGGTCAACGACCAGCCGGTTCTGATCAAGGACTACGAAAAGCAGTACCAGGAAAATCTGCGCCTGGTTAAAAACAAGAATCCCAACGTCTCCGACAAGGACCTGCAGGACGGCGGCTTCCGCTGGCAGGTCTTCACCAACATGGTGACCACCCGACTGTTGGAAGACCAGGCCAAGACGCTGGGCATCGCCGTGACCGCCGGCGAACTGCGGTCCGAGATCGCCAAGATTCCGGCTTTCCAGAACGAGTCCAAGCAGTTCGACGCCAAGCGCTACGAGAACCTGCTCAAGGCCAACGGCATCAGCCCCGGCGAGTTCGAGGCCGATTTCCGCCAGCAGCTGCTGCTGGAAAAACTGGCCGCCTTTGTCGGCCTGCCGGCCCAGGTGGCCGAGTCCGAAGCCCGGTCCATCTTCGACTTCATGCGCGAACAGGCGATCATCAAGTACATCCCCTTTGCCGCCGCCGACTTCACCAAGGGCGTGACCATCTCCGACGAGCAGATCGCCAAGTATTACGAGGCCCGCAAGGACGAGTTCGCCACCCCGGCCCAGGTCAAGGTCGACTTCGTGGAGTTCACGCCCAAGGCCATGGCCAAGCCGGCCGAGATCACCGACGCCGACATCGAGGCCGACTACAAAGCCAACCAGAAGAAGTACGAGCGCCCCGAACAGGTGCGCGTGCGCCACATCCTCATGATGCTGCCCCCCGACGCCCCCCAGGAAGTGGTGGACGCGGCCGTAAAGCGCCTGTCGGCCATGGCCGACGAGGTGCGCAAGGGCAAGGATTTCGCCACGCTCATTCCCAAGGACCCGACCAACGCCGACGGCATCATCGGCGAGGACTGGGCCTGGTTGCCCAAGGGCAGCCTGCCCAAGGAATTCGCCCCCTTCGAGGAAAAGGCCTTTATGCTCAAAAAGGATGAAGTCAGCGAGCCGGTGCGCACGAGCCTGGGGCTGCACGTCATTCAGGGCGGCGAAAAGCAGGCCGCCGGCCAGCGCTCCCTGGCCGAGGTCAAGGACGAAATCCGGGCCGATCTGGCCGAGCAGCGCGCCGCCGACAAGCTGACCAAGTCCCTGGACGCCATCCAGGAAAAGCTGTCCTCCGGCGAACCCCTGGAAGCCGCCGTGGCCGCCGAGAAGTTGGCCGTCAAGACCTCGGCCTTCTTCGCCAAGGACGCCCCCCCGGCCGAGCTTGGCCTGTCCGAGCCGGCTGTGGAAGCCATCTTTGCCCTCAAGAAGGGCCAGACCGCCGACGCGCCCCTGTCCACCCAGGACGGTTTCCTGGTCGTGCGGGCCACCGACGTCAAGGAGCCCGGATTCGAGCCCCTGGACGCCGTCAAGGACGTCATCAAGGGCCGTCTGACCGACGAGGAGGCGCTTAAGCTCGCCAAGGCCAAGGCCGAGGAAACGGCCAAGGCCTTGGAGACCGAGGACGGCCTCAAAAAAGTCCTGGCCGACTACAAGGACAAGATTCAGACCTCCGCGCCGTTTACCCGTCAGGGCTTCATCCCCGGCCTGGGCATGTCGCCGGTGCTGGCCCAGACGGCCTTCGAGGCCAAGGGACCGGGCTGGTTCAAGACGGCCTTTGGCGTGTCCGGGGCCTATGTCGTCGCCGGTCTGGACAAGACCGTGCCGGCCGACGGCTCGCTTTGGGACAAGGAAAAGGAACGCTGGGTGGCCACGCTGACCCAGTCCAAGCAGACCGAGCTCTTCCGCGCCTACCTGCAGACCCTGCAGGAAGCCGCCCGGGTGGAGATCGTCAACGACGCCATCCTGGGACCGCGTCCGGCCCAGGGCAACGGCGGCAAGACCGTCCAGCTCCAGTAGCCGGCCGGTTCCCCTCGACCACGCAAAAGGGCGCGCCCGCAAGGACGCGCCCTTTTTATTTCTCGCGAAATCGAGGGAGGCGCCGAAAGTATGTAGGGGGTCCCGGGGGCAGAGGCCCCCGGCCGCCGGAGGCACTCTTCCTCTTCGTCCTCGCCTTAAGCTTCGTGGATCATTTCCATCAAATACTGGCCGTAGTCGTTTTTGAGCATGTCCTTGGCCAGCTGTTCCACCTGGGCGGCGTCGATGTAGCCCATGCGGTAGGCGATCTCTTCCAGGCAGGCCACGAGCACCCCTTGGCGTTCCTGGATGGCCTGGACGAAGCTTGACGCGTGCAGCAACGATTCGTGGGTGCCGGTGTCGAGCCAGGCGTAGCCGCGCCCCAAAAACTCCACCTTGAGCTTGCCCCGTTTGAGATAGACGTTGTTGAGATCGGTGATCTCCAACTCGCCCCGCGCCGAAGGCGTCAAGCCCTCGGCCACCGAAACCACGTCGTTGTCGTAGAAATACAGTCCCGTCACGGCGTACTTCGACTTGGGCTGCTCGGGCTTTTCCTCAATGCTGATGACCTTCTTGCCGGCGTCGAATTCCACCACGCCGTAGCGTTTGGGGTCGCGCACTTTGTAGCCGAAGACCACGCCGCCCTCGGTGAGCTTGGCGCAGCGCTGCAGCACCGTGGCCAGGCCCTGGCCGTAGAAGATGTTGTCGCCAAGCACCAAACAGACCGAGTCTTTGCCGATGAATTCCTTGCCAAGCACAAAGGCCTGGGCCAGCCCTTCGGGCTTGGGCTGCACCTTGTAGGAAAACGACATGCCAAGGCTCTGGCCGTCGCCGAGCATTTCCTTGAAACGCGGCAGATCCGTCGGCGTCGAGATGATGAGCACTTCCCGAATGCCGGCCAGCATCAGCACCGACAACGGGTAGTAGATCATGGGCTTGTCATAGATGGGCAAAAGCTGTTTGCTCACCACCCGGGTGATGGGGTAAAGCCGCGTGCCGGAACCGCCGGCCAAGATGATGCCTTTCATCCGTTTTCCTCGCTTGATAAGCCGTCCGTGCCGGACGTATCGTTGCCACGCTTTTGACCCAACCACCTGAAAACCGCAAGGCCCGCGAAGGATGCCGCCATGGAAGCCTCTCTCCACGTTGCCGCCCCCCTGACCCTTGCCGCCGGCGAACGCGTCGCCGTCCTTGACGCCGACAATCCGCTTTTCGCCCCGCGCCTGGTCGCCGCCGGCCGCCTGCCGCGCCTGACCGTGGGCATGACCCTGACCCCGCCGGCCGGGCCGCCCCTGATGCTCATCGGCGCGGCCTCGGTTCCCGGCGACGGCGACGCCCCGGCCAGCCGGCTCTACACCGTCAAAGCCCTGGAAGCCGGCGTCCTCCCGGCCGGCCAGCCCCCCTTCGCCGTCACGAAAAAAGGCCTGACCCTGGCCTGGGTGACGCTCAGCGACAAAGGCAGCCAGGGGCTGCGGGCCGACGCCGCCGGCCCGGCCATCGCCGAAACCTGCGCCGCCTCCCTACCCCTCGCCCTGGCCCAAGGACACCTCATCCCCGACGAACCGGCCGAACTGCGCGCCTTGCTCCTTGATCTGGCCGTCACCCAGGGCTTCGACCTGATCGTCACCACCGGCGGCACCGGCCTCTCGCCCCGGGACACCACCCCCGAAGCCACCCTGGGCGTCATCGAAAAACGCCTGCCCGGCTTCGAGGCGGCCATGCTCATGGCCTCCCTGGCCAAAACGCCCCACGCCATGCTCTCCCGGGCCACGGCCGGCGC
>JAEZEM010000261.1 GCA_023417745.1 Pseudomonadota bacterium | reverse complement strand
GGGATGAGAGGATTTGAACCTCCGACCCCCTGAACCCCATTCAGGTGCGCTCCCAGACTGCGCTACATCCCGACGCGAGGAGCGGAAACTAGAACCCATTTCGCCTTTTGTCAACGCCAAAATTCCGGCCCGCGAAAATTCCTTGCGCCCTCCCTGCGTTGCCTCACCCTGCCGGCCCTGCTACCATGCCCCGAATCCGCACCAGGACCGACCATGAACGCCCAACCCATCCTTGTCACCGGCGCCACCGGCTATGTCGGCGGACGCCTCGTGCCGGCCCTGCTTGCCGCCGGACAGCGCGTGCGCGCCGTGGCCCGCTCCCTGGACAAACTCGCCTGCCGCCCCTTCGCCGGCCACCCAAACCTCGAACTCGCCCAGGCCGACATACGCGACGCAGCGGCCATGCGACACGCCGCCAAAGGCTGCCGCGCCGCCTACTACCTCGTCCACTCCATGCGCTCGGCCAAGGGCGATTTCGCCGCCGTCGACCGGGAAGCGGCCAGCACTATGGCCACCGTGGCCGGCGAGGCCGGACTTTCCCGCATCATCTACCTCGGGGGCCTGGGCAGCCAGGACGATGCGCTCAGCCACCACCTGAAATCCCGGCACGAAACGGCCCGCGTCCTGGCCGCCGGCTCCGTGCCCGTCACCCATCTGCGCGCCGCCATGATCATCGGGTCCGGCAGCGCCTCGTTCGAGATCATGCGCTATCTCGTGGACCGGCTCCCCTGCATGATCACCCCGCGCTGGGTGCGCAACCGCTGCCAGCCCATCGCCGTCTCCGACGTCCTGGGCTATCTCGTCGGCTGTCTGGCCGAGCCGCGCACCACCGGGCTGACTCTCGACATCGGCGGCCCGGACGTCCTGTCCTACGGCGACATCTTCGCCATTTACGCCGAGGAGGCCGGGCTGCCCAAGCGCCTTATTCTGCCCGTGCCGCTGCTCACCCCACGCCTGTCCACCGCCTGGCTCCAGCTCGTGACCCCGCTGCCCCGCTCGCTTATCGTGCCCCTGGTCGAGGGGCTGCGAAACGAGGTCGTCTGCCATGACCGGCGCATCCTTGATCTCGTGCCGCGCCAGTGCCTGACCATCCGCCAGGCCGTGCGTCTGGCCCTGGACAAGATTCGCCAAAACGCCGTGGAGACGACGTGTTCCGACGCCGGCGACGCAACGCCTCCGGAATGGACGGCCTGCGGCGACGCGCCCTATGCCGGCGGCACGATCTACGAATGCGGCTACAAGGCGACCCTTGGCGCGGACACGGACCGGGTCTGGAAGGCCGTGGCCGGCATCGGCGGCGACACGGGCTGGTACTGGGGCGACGCGTTGTGGCGGCTGCGGGGATTTCTCGACCAGCTGGCCGGCGGCGTGGGCCTGCGGCGCGTGACCATCCGCCGGCAGAGCCTGGCCGTGGGCGATCCCCTGGATTTCTGGCGCGTGGTGGCCCTGGAGCCCGGCCGGCGGCTGGTGCTTCTGGCCGAAATGCGCACCCCGGGCGAGGCGCTGCTGGAGCTGCGCCTGACCCCGGCCGGCCAGGGAGCCACGGAGCTGGTGGTGCACTCCAAGTTCCTGCCCCGGGGCTTGGCCGGGCTGGCCTACTGGTACGCCCTGCTCATCCCCCACAACCTCGTTTTCGCCGGCCTGCTGCGCGGCCTGGCCAAGGCCATGGGCGCGCCCGTCCTGTCCGGCCCGACCCGCTTCACCCCGACCAGGCCGGCGGCCTGCTCCCTGCCGCGCGTCCGATGAGCGTCCCGCCGATCCTCGACATCCGGCCCGCCGTCCCGGCCGACGCCTTGGCCATGTCGCGAGTCTTTGTCGCGGCCATCGAAACCAAGGCCCGGGAAGGCTACGGCCCGCGCGAACGCGCCGCCTGGGCCGCCCGGGGCACGCCCGAGCGCTTCGCCGCCATGCTGGCCGACGGGCGCAACACCATCCTGGCCGCCTGGCAAGGCGGCCGGATCTGCGGCTTGGCCGGCCTTACCGGTTTCGAGGTCAGCCTGCTTTACGCCGCCCCCGACGCCCCGTCCGGGACCGGCGGGGCGCTTTTGGCCGCCGTGGAGGCCCTGGCCCGGGAGCGCGGCCTGGGCGGCCTGGAGCTGTGCGCTTCGCGAAACGCCCTGTCGTTTTACCTGCGCCACGGCTACGCCATCATTACGCCGGCCAAGCGGGAGCTGACGCCGCAAGTGTCCCTGCCCGTGTGCCTGATGGCCAAGTCCCTGGCCCCGTAGCCGAACCGAACGCCCCCCCTGCCCGCCAATGCGAAACGGGCCGTCCTCCTGGTCGGAGAACGGCCCGTTCAAACTGGCGAGGTCGCCGCGCCTAGCGGGGCACGGGCCGGAAATCCGGGGTGCGCTCCACCGGGACCATGCCGGCGGCCTCGATGGCCTGGCGCAGCTCGGTCAGGGTCAGGCCCTTGGGCGTGTCGGCTCCGGCGGCATGGCCGATGCGCTCCTCGATGATGGTGCCGTCGAAATCGTCGGCCCCGGCCCACAGGGCCATCTGGGCCGCCTTGATGCCGAGCATGGCCCAGTAGGCCTTGAGGTGCGGAATATTGTCGAGGAAAAGCCGCGACAGGGCCATGACCCGCAGCACGGTGAGCCCGTCGGGCCCCGAGGCTTTGAGGGCATTGTTGGCCGGCTGGTAGGCCAGGGGAATAAAGCAGGTGAAACCGCCGGTGAGGTCTTGCAGATCGCGCAGGGCCGACAGGTGGGCCACCCGGTCCGACCAGCTCTCGATATGCCCGAAAAGCATGGTGGCGTTGGTGGGCAACCCCTGGCCATGGGCCGTGGCGTGAATCTGCAGCCAGCGTTCGCCGGAAATCTTTTCCGGGCACAGCTTTTCGCGAAGGGCCGGCGAGAACACCTCAGCCCCGCCGCCGGGCAGCATCATGAGGCCGGCTTCCTTGAGCGCCGAGAGGATCTCGAACTCGGCCACGCCGCGCGTGTCGGCCAGATGGGCCACTTCCACGGCGGTAAAGGCCTTGATGCCGGCCTGGGGGCACTGGCGCGACACCGCCCGCAGCATGTCCAGGTAATAGTCCAGGGGCAGCTCGGGGTTAAGCCCGCCGACAATGTGGATTTCGCGGATGGGCAGATGGCTCTTGGCGGCCAGATCGGCCACGATGTCGTCCACGGACAGCGTCCGTCCGCCGGGCGCGCCGCGTTTTTTATAAAACGCGCAGAAGCGGCAAGCGTTGACGCACACGTTGGTGAAGTTCACGTGGACGTTGTGGACATAGTAGGCGTTTCGGCCGTGTTTTTGCAGACGCGCTTCCATGGCTGCCGCGCACAGATCGTGCAACGGCGCGGACAGCGCCAGGATGAGCGCTTCGTCGGCGCTTAAGCGTTCGCCGGAGCGGGCCTTGTCCAGGATGGCGGCGCAAGCGTCGCCGGGGAGGGGTGTCATTGCGTTCATGGCTGCGGCACGGTAGAATTTTGTTGGGGCGAGATGCCCTCTACCCCTTTTCCGCGACGTCCGCCAGGGCGGCGCGGGCGTGGAGACCGATGATGCCGGCATATTTTTTCCGTCTGATCCTGTGCTGCCTGCTTGGGGCGGTTTATGCAACCATGCCGGCCGGCCAGGCGGCCGCCGAGGAGACTCCCCAGGCGCTGAGCCGTTTTTTCCAGGGCAAATCCCGGGATCTGCCGGCCGCGCCCATCGATTTCCAGGTCATGGCCGGCTACGCCGTGCTGCGCACCGGCAATCCCGACAGCGCCGGCCGTTACGCCATGACGGCCTTTAACGTGGTGAAAGTCGCCCCGGACATCTACCGCCTGGACATGAGCCTGGAGAAACCGCTGGCCCGCAACGTTCCCACCTACGAGCCGGCCTACTACTTCACCGAAAACCGCACCTACTTTTTCTGGTACCAAAACGGCGAGGAAATCCTTTTCAAGGTCGGCAACAAGCGCCTGCCGGTCAAGCTCGGCCGCAAGGACCTCACCCGAGTGGACATCCACCCGCCCGACGCCTACACCGTCATCCGGGAAACCATGCTCCAAAACATCTCGTTTGACGACGGCACGGCCACCATCCACCTCCAGCTCAAGTTCAAATAGGAAGATTCGTCCATGGCCGACACGCCGAGCTGGCCGCCCGGGCAGGGCCGCGCCCCAAGACATGGCCCTCTGAACAAGGCCAGGCCATGAAAAAACCCCGCCTCACCTTTGCCGTCATGGTGTGCAACGGGGAACCGTTCACCCGCTACTGCCTGCGCCAGCTCTATCCCTTCGCCCACCAGATCGTGGTCGTCGAAGGGGCGGTCAGGCAGGCCATGGACCAGGCCCGGCCGGACGGCCGCTCCCGCGACGGCACGCTGGAAATCCTGCGCGCCTTCAAGGAGGGCGAGGACCCGGACGGCAAACTGACCATCGTCACCCGCGACGGCCCTTGGACGGACAGGGACGCCATGGGCCAGGCGGCGGCGATGCGGACCACGGGCGACTATTTCTGGCAGGTGGACATCGACGAGTTCTACCGCGACCGCGACATGGCCCTGGTGCTGGAACTCCTGGCCGACGATCCCGGGCTGACCGCCGCCGCCTTCCGGCGGCGC
>JAEZEM010000260.1 GCA_023417745.1 Pseudomonadota bacterium | reverse complement strand
CCCCCAAGACCATCAAGGCCATCAATCCGCCCGAAGTGGTCATGATGATCGGCGTCAACGGCGTGGGCAAGACCACCACCATCGCCAAGCTGGCCCACCGCGACATGATGCGCGGCAAAAAGGTGCTCATCGCCGCCGGCGACACCTTCCGGGCAGCGGCCATTGAGCAGCTGCACATCTGGGCCAAGCGCGTGGGCGCGGACTTCTACAGCAAGGGCGCCGACGCCGACCCGGCGGCTGTCGCCTTCGAGGCCATGGACAAGGCCCTGGCCGAGGGCTTCGATGTGGTCTACCTGGACACGGCCGGCCGGCTGCACACCAAGACCAACCTCATGGAAGAACTGCGCAAGATCCACCGGGTGGTGGGCAAAAAGCATCCCGGAGCGCCCCACCGCTCGGTGCTGGTGCTGGACGCCACCACCGGCCAGAACGCGCTGTCGCAGGTCAAGCTTTTCGGCGAGGCGGCCGGGGTGGACGAGATCATCCTGACCAAGCTCGACGGCACGGCCAAGGGCGGCGTGGTGGTCGGCATCGCGCTGTCGTTTGCGGTGCCCATCACCTACGTGGGCCTTGGCGAGAAGATGGAAGACCTGCGGCCCTTTGACGGCCAGGATTTCGCCCAGGCGCTTTTAGGGGTGGAATAACGGCGCGGCCGCGCCTTCGTACAGAAAAGGGCCGGGCGGTCCATCGACTTACGCCGACCAACCGCCCAGCCCTTTCACACTCCGGGCCGCCGCCCTCCCCCTTTCAACCATTCGGGGGGTCCGGGGCCTCAGGCCCCCGGCCGCCGGAGGCATCTTCCCCTCTCCCCTTCTCTCTTGTCCTACCCGATCCACCCTTCGATTTCCTGGCGCGTGGGCAGCTTCCCTGCCGCCTTGACCGCGCCGTCGATGACCAAGCCCGGCGTCACAAAGACGCCCAGCCTGGCGATCTGCTGCAGGTCGGTCACCTTTTCCACAGCGGCGTCGCCGCCCTTGGCCGCCACCACGTCCTTGACCAGCTTTTCCAGCTCGTTGCACTTGGCGCAGCCCGTGCCGAGCACCTGAATTAACATGGTTCGCTCCTTGTCGGCCGCTATTTCTGGCAGCCGCAGTCGATCTTGCCGGCCACGATGTCGGCCACCTCGCCCAGCACGTCATGGGTCCAGCAGTCGTCGGCCCCGGCCGCCTCGCGCATGACCAGGGCCAGGATGTAGGCCAGCTCTTGCAGGCTGGCCCCGGCGTCCAGCGCCCCCTTGAAGTGCTTGAGCACGCAGGGCTTGGACCGGGCCTTAATCGACACCGCGAAGCAGATGAACTGGTAGGTCTTTTCGTCGATGAGCCGCTTCTCGGCGTAAAGCGCGTCCATCTCGTCGAGTTTCGCCGCGAACTCCGGGAACAGTTGGGCCAGGAAACGCATACAAGCCTCCTACAGGATCAGGTTGAAGACATAGCCTACGATGAGGATGCCGCAGCCGACAATGCCGGCAAAAGCCAGCAACAGAGGCGGTTTGAGAACCTTGCGCAAAATCACCATCTCCGGCAGCGACAAGGCGATGACGGCCATCATGAAGGCCAGGACCGTGCCCAGGGCCGCGCCCTTGGACAGCAGCGCCTCCACCACCGGCACGATGCCGGCGGCGTTGGAATACATGGGGATGCCGATGGCGACGGAAACCGGCACCGACCACCAGTTGTTGCCCCCCATGACGCCGGCCATGAAGCCCTCGGGCACGAAGCCGTGGATGCCGGCCCCGACGCCGATGCCCAGCAGCACCCATTTCCAGGTGCGCCCCAGGATCTCGCGCACGGCCTGGATGGCGTAATCCACCCGGCCGTCGGGAGTCAGGTCCGTAGTAGACGCGTCGCCGCCGCCGGCCCGGATGGCCAGCACCCAGTCTTCGACGTAACGCTCCAGATTGAGCCGGCCAAGCACCCAGCCCGAGACCACGGCCACGGCCAGCCCCATGCCCATATAGAGCGCCGCCACCTTCCAGCCCAGCAAACCGTAAAGCAGCACCACCGCGATCTCGTTGACCATGGGCGCGGACACGAGAAAGGAAAAGGTCACGCCCAGAGGCACGCCGGCCGAGACGAAGCCAATAAACAGCGGCACGGCCGAGCAGGAGCAAAAGGGCGTGACGATGCCCAGCAGCGCGGCCATGACGTTGCCGGCGGATTCACGCTTGCCGGCCAGGATGCGGCGGGTGCGCTCAGGGGTGAAAAACGACCGGACAAGGCCCACGCCAAAGACGACCAGGGTCAGGAGCATGAGCACCTTGGGCGAATCGTAGAGGAAAAATTCGATGGAATCGCCGAGATGCGACCCGCGCTTTAGGCCGATGACGTCGTAAGTGAAGAATTGCGAGATGCCGGGCAGCTTGCCATAGAGAAAAAACCAGGCGGCCAGGCCGACGGCCCCCAGGACCAGGCGGCGCGGCGACGGCCAGACCCGGGCCGCGGGCGCGCCTTGTCCCGGGTCCGCCTCGGCGCAGGAGCAAGCGGTTTTTACGGTTGCGTCATCATGGAGCATGGTTGGAACTCCCGGCCGGCGACGGCCATGATTTGCTATTTGGTCAAAAGGCTAAAT
>JAEZEM010000249.1 GCA_023417745.1 Pseudomonadota bacterium | reverse complement strand
AGCCTGTCGACAAGGTAGCGTTTGCCGTCTTCCGGAGCGGGTGGTTCATAGATTCTTTTGATGTTCACCATGCCGTCGCCCTCCGTCCTTGATGCCGACGGGATGCAGCTGCCGGCAGCCGCGTTTTGCCGGCCGCCTGACCAAGGGCGGCCGACCGTTTTTGCCCCACGATACGCCCATCGTCGGCCGTGACGCAAGAATGGCGCAAAGCGCCGGCCGCCGCCTCGTCTCCCCTGGTCGCCCGACGAGGAAGTTGGGCGAATCGGTTTCTTTTGCTCCCGACAACGCAATACGGACCCTTATGCCTTGGCGAAAGGCGTTAGGCGTGTTATGTTGAAATCGAATCTCTCTATCAAGATCGAACCCGGTCAGATGGAGCAAAGGAGCGCGTCCCGATTCCCGCCGCGAGGGCCGGCCGGGGCGTAGCCTGGGCCCGCCTTGGGCAGGCCGCGACGGGGCGGTTTATCCGCGCGGCGCGAACCCTCTCCATCTCTGCCCGCGACAAGCGTCGAGCATCCAGCGACAGGTTTCAGCCACCATCTACCGGAGGAGTGAGCCATGATGGGCGGTAATTGCGCGATACGCGGCACGTTTTTCGACTTTCTGGACGATCCCTGGAAGCACGTCGGGCAGGAACAGGACGCCGCCCGATTTATTGCCGATGGCCTGCTCGTCGTTAAGGACGGGCGCATTGAGGATTTCGGCCCCTTTGTCGAGGTCTCGGCCCGCCGTCCCGGCCTGGAGGTGACCCATCTCCCCGGCCGCATCATCCTGCCGGGCTTTATCGACGGCCACATCCACTTCCCCCAGACCCGGGTGCTTGGGGCCTATGGCAACCAGTTGTTGGACTGGCTGCAAAATTCCATTTTCATGGAAGAGCTCAAGTACAACGACCGGGACTACGCCCGCCAGGCGGCCGAGCATTTCTTCACGGCCCTTTTGGCCGGCGGCACCACCACCTGCCAGGCATTTACCACCTCAAGCCCGGTTTCCACCGAGGTCTTTTTCGAGGAGGCGGCCAAGCGCAACATGCGCGTCATCTCGGGGCTTACCGGCATCGACCGTTTCGCGCCGCCCGAGGTGGTCATCAGCCCGGACGACTTCTATAAGGAATCGAAGCGGCTCATCGAGCGCTACCACCGCCAGGGCCGCAATCTCTACGCCATCACCCCGCGGTTCGCCGTGGGCTGCACCGACGCCATGATGGAGCGTTGCCGCCAGCTCAAGCAGGAGCATCCCGACTGCTGGATCAACACCCACATCTCCGAAAACCCAAGCGAGGTCCGCACCGCCCGGGAGCATTACCCGGACTGCCCGGACTACACGAGCGTTCACGAAAAGCATGGCCTGCTCGGCCCCAAGTTCACCGCCGGCCACGGGGTGTGGCTGTCCGGCGACGAGATGCGGCGCTTTTCCAAGGCCGGCGCGGCCATCAGCTTCTGCCCCCTGTCCAACCTCTTTCTTGGCAGCGGCCTGTTCCGGCTCGGCCGGGCCAAGGACCCCGACCATCCGGTGCGGCTGTCCGTGGGCAGCGACATGGGCGGCGGCAACGCGTTCAGTCTCGTGCGGGTGCTGGAGGAGGCCTACAAGGTCGGCATGTGCAACAACACCATGCTCGACGGTTCGGTCAACCCCCGGGAACAAGACCTGGCCGAGGCCGAGCGCAATAAGCTCTCGCCCTATCGCGCCTTCTACCTGGCCACCCTTGGCGGGGCGCATTCGCTCTATCTCGACGACATTCTGGGCAATTTCGAACCCGGCAAGGAGGCCGACTTCGTGGCCCTGGACTGGAACGCCGGCGAGTCGGCCATGGCCTGGCATCAGTCCCTGGCCGTGGGCGAAGGCGGACCGCTGACCATGGACCAGGCCGCCCGGCTGCTGTTTGGCATCATGGCCGTGGGCGACGACCGCAACGTGGACGAGACCTGGGTGGCCGGCCGCCGGCTCTACAAGAAGGCCGCCGGCTAATGCCTCTCATAGCAGTGCTGCATTTGCCGTTTGATTTCGCTTGAGAAATACAAGTGGAATAAGCCGGCCGCCAGCGCGCCGGGCCGCCCGCCGACCGGGCGGCCCGGTCCTTAAAGGAGGCGAACATGACCCCTGCGACGCTTGATATGCGGGTTTCGGGAGCCTCGGCCATCATCGTGCACCATGTCCCGGCCGCCCTTCGAGACTGGTTCATGGACTGGCAGGCCGAGGTCACGGCGGAAATCCAAGGGTTTCCCGGCTACCGGCGCACCGACGTCTACCCGCCGCCCGGCGGCCAGGGCGGCGACTTCGTGGCGGCCATCCATTTCGACGACGAGGCCTCGTTGCAGGCCTGGCTGGATTCGCCGAAGCGGGCCAGCCAGGTGGCTAAGCTGCGGGAGAAAACCGGGGAGTTCGACCTGCGCCTGGTTCCGGGCGGCTTCGCCCCCTGGTTTTCGGACTGCGCCGCCGTCCCGGGCCATGCCCCGCCGGCCTGGAAAACGGCTTTGGTGGTGCTCCTGGGGCTGTACCCCACGGTGATGCTGCTGTCGCTTTTTCCGGGCGCCTACACCCAGGGGCTGGGACTGGCCGTGGCCATGCTCATCGGCAATGCGCTTAGCGTCGTCGCCCTCCAGTGGGGCGTCATGCCCGTGCTCAATGTTCTAAGCGCCCCCTGGCTCAAGGCCGACCCGGCCAAGCGCCCCTGGCTGGCCCATGGCGGGTTGGCCGTGCTTCTGGGGCTCTTGGCCGGCCTGTGCTGGCTTTTTCGCCAGGTGACGGGCTAGTCGTCCCTTGGAAAATACGGGAGTATTTTTAAGAAAAGTCAATGGTTTTGGTTTGTTGTCTGCGAAATGATGATGTGTTTTCGTGGACGCCGCACGAGCCCGCCTTGGCCTGGCTTTTCCTCGGGCGAAACGCCTCGTTCCCTGCGACGGGAGTGTTGTATTTTTCCGCGAAACCGGCATGTTGTCCAAAGGCCGGCCCCAGGCCGAGCTTCGCCATCGGAGGACGGACATGCCCATCGACAAAGCCCGGGTCAAGGAGCGCTTCGTTCAGGAAACGAAGGACTACCTCATGCTCTTCGTCTACCTGACCGCTTTTCTCGGCTCGTTTACCATCTACAAGCGTCTGGTCTTGCAGGAGCATAACCTTTCCTACTACCACTACGGCTATTCCCTGTTCGAGGCGGCCATCCTGGCCAAGGTCATTCTCCTTGGCAACTGGCTGGGCCTGGGCAAGGGCGCGCCTCGCGGGCCGCTGATTCTCGCCGCCTTGCGCCAGACCTTGCTGTGCAGCTTGCTGGTCATCATCTTTTCCTTTGTGGAAAAGATCGTGGACGGGCTGCTCCACGGCCACGATCTGGCCTGGGGCGTCGAGGCCGTCCTTGGCATGCGCAAACAGGACGTCCTGGCCAATTTTTTGGTGCTCTACGTGACGTTGATCCCGCTTTTCGCCGTGCGCCAGCTGGAAAAGGCCCTGGGACCGGGCCGGCTGTTCGCGCTGTTTTTCAAGGGCAAGGTCGACTGACGCCGGCCAGCGCGTCACGGACATCGCGCTAGCGTGGCGGCCGGCCCGGGATGCGCCCGGAGCCGGCCGGCGAGGGGGGACGCTTGTTGCCTGCCCCTGCTGTTGCGCCGCCTGGCCTGTCGTTGCCGGCCGTCTCCCTCGTGTCCCGCTCCAACGCTCCCCACTTCCGTTTTTTCCTATGCCGCAATCAGGCTTTTGCTGATTCCGCCGGCCCGCGCTTTCTGGTCAATCCAGGGTATCCTGACAGTTGCAGGCAGGCTTGCCCCTGTTTCGCCGGCGCGACGCGCCAGGCGTTGGCCGTGGAGGGCTTGGGCTGGGGCGATGCTTCCTGCGGCGACATCGGGACGAGGCGTGTCGCCCGAGGCGTCGGGCAGTCAACAACCGGAGAAGGGGGACGCATGATCGGCTTTTTCAAACCGGCGCGGCATATCGAACGCTTGCCGCAAGACAAGCATGGGGCGCACTACAAGGCCCTGCGCTGGCAGATTTTCCTGAGCATCTTTTTCGGCTACGCCGCCTATTATCTGGTGCGCAAGAACATTTCCCTGGCCGTGCCCGATCTGCTCAAGCTCGGCTTCACCAAGACCGACATGGGTTTTGTCATGAGCGCCGGGGCCATCTCCTACGGCCTTGCCAAGTTCGCCATGGGCATGGTCTCGGACCGGTCCAACCCGCGCTTCTTCCTGCCCGCCGGCCTGCTCATTTCCGGCGGCATCATGCTGTTCATGGGCTTTAGCCCCTGGGCCGTGTCCTCGGTGGCCATCATGTACGCCTTGCAGTTCGTCAACGGCTGGGCTCAGGGCATGGGCTGGCCGCCGTGCGGACGCACCATGGTCCACTGGTGGTCCACCCACGAGCGCGGCAAGATCGTCTCGCTTTGGAACGTGGCCCACAACGTCGGCGGCGGCGTGGTGGCCAACCTGGCCGTGTGGGGCGTGGGCTACTTCAACGAATGGCAGGCCAAGCTCTACGTGCCGGCCGGCGTGGCCGTGGGCATCGCCGTGCTGCTCATCTTCACCATGCGCGACACGCCCCAGTCTTGCGGCCTGCCGCCCATTGAGGAGCACAACAACGACTATCCGCCGACCTACAGCGAAGATCAAGAATTGGAGATGACCACCAAGGAAATCTTCGTCAAATACATCCTGCCCAACAAGTACCTCTGGTACATCGCCATCGCCAACATCTTCGTCTACTTCATCCGCTACGGCGTGCTGGACTGGGCCCCCACTTACCTGCGCGAGGTCAAGGGCTTTGACTTCAAGCAGGCCGGCCTGGCCTATTCCCTCTACGAATACGCGGCCATTCCGGGCACCATCCTGTGCGGCTGGATTTCCGACCAGTACTTCAAAAGCCGCCGCGCTCCGGCCGGCATCCTGTTTATGGTCCCCACCGTCCTGGCCGTGGCCTTCTACTGGCTCAACAAGTCCGGTTCCGCCGCCATCGACAGTTGGGCGCTTTTGGCCATCGGCTTTTTCGTCTACGGCCCGGTCATGCTGATCGGCCTGCACGCCCTGGATCTCGTGCCGAAAAAGGCGGCCGGCACCGCCGCCGGCCTGACCGGCCTTTTCGGCTACGTGCTCGGCACCGTGGTCGCCAACTGGGTGACCGGCTGGGTCATCCAGCACTACGGCTGGGACTGGTACTTCGGCCTCATGCTCATCGCCGGCCTGCTGGCCATCCTGGCCATCGCCATGACCTGGGGGCACGGCGCGACCAGCGAGAAGCGCGACGGCAACGGCAACGGCAACGGGGCCAGCCCCGAGGTCGCCAAGAGCTGAGTCGGCGCGCTTGCGCGCTCCTTGTGAGCGCGCAAGCGCCTAACATAACTGTCAGCGGCGGGGGGACTGCCCCTCGCTGGCAAGTCCGCGGCCCCTCCCGCGGCAAGGGGCCTGAATGGCGGTTCAGGCCCCTTTTATTTTTACCGCACCGCTTCTTCAGCATTTCTTGACTTGAAACCAGCGAAATATACGTGCAGACAATTTGAGGATCATGAACATTCGCAACGGAAAATAGCCTTGTCAAATCGCATAAACAATCGTACTCTCCATTGTCTCATGCAATGAAGTGCGACCACGCGCCACGCTACAGACAAATCGAGCGAGACACAAAGATATCGTTTGGCCTGAGCATCAAGACTTTACCTGCAAAGTGTTGGTCACAATACAGAGGCAGTTGTTCGGGAATGCATTTTTGTTGATCTTGCGCTTACACCGGCAAATAACTAAAATATACGCAACATTTGTCTGCAGATAAAAAGCGAAATCGCCAACTTTGCACTGGTCTCGATATTTTTTCGGCAACAAAGCTCTACCGATTTACTTGTTGCAGAACGTCTAGCTGAAGGTTTGTCGATGAAATCGCAATTACCATTGGCGCTTATTTTGTTTTCGCTTGTCGTGTTCGGCTGCGTCTCAACTTCAAGAGTCGCCAATGAAGTCGCCGATAAGGCCATGTACCAGCCGATTGCATACACGAACGCTGCCACGCAAGGCCCACAAGTTGTCGTTCTTCCAAGCGAGATAAAGTCGAACAACACAAGTTTTGCCCGCCATGTTGCCTCAAGTAATATTTGCGATTTCGCCGAAATTGAACTGACCAAGGCAAATTTTGGCGTCATCGACAACTCCGCTTCGCAGCAATACTTTCAGGAAGTCGCTCTGGCTGCCAGCCTGGGCGACGCCAGCGCACTGCGCGTATTGAAAAAGGGGAAGCTCGCCAAGGCAAGATGGTTTGTCTCGCTCAATATTATTAAAGCCGAGCCGACCTCCAATTACAGTAAAGATTTTAACGGAGCTTCCCTCGGCACTCTCGTGGAGCTTGCTTTTTTGCTCGGAAGCAAGGGACACGACAACAGCCTGGGCAAGGCCGCCGGAAAATTCTTTTCCTCAATAAAATACGAAGAAATATCCATGATCTGGGAGGTGGCTGCCACCTACGACATTATAGATGCTGTCACAGGGCAGAAAATTGCTTCTGGCCAAGTGACAGAACCCATGGAATCAAAATCTGTCATGCAAAGCTTTGTCGGCGTAACAAATACAAATGCGACAAATGTCCTGTTCGACGCAGTCGTACAACGCATCGTACAAAAAGCCGTGCAAGAGATCGACTCCAAATACAAAAATATTTGGGATGGAAAACTTGTGGCCTCCGTGCAAAGCAAGTCTTCGCGAGATGAAGGTGCAATCTCTGCCGAGTACAAAAAAAAGGTTGAAGCGATCAATCTGCAAAAAGACAAGGATGCCGCTGTGGCAGCGCTACGCAATCGAGAACTTGCCTACGCCGAATTCGACGCCGAGGGCGTTTTGTTTTACAGCCATGAGAAACTTGCCCCGAAGTTCATAGAAAACTCGCCTAATTGGTTGAGCTTGCCATCGAAAATTCCGGATTGGCGGAAGTATTTGAAGTACGACAAATCAGGTGAAACATATGAACTGGTCGAATATACTCCCAATCGTGCGAAAGTGAAACTTGGTGGTTCTTGGAAAATCTTCATGTACAATGCCGACACGCATAAAATCGACAAGATGTACAAAGAAAACAAAGCTTACCCTGATGAAATATACGACATGATCAAGGTTGACGGCCAATGGAAGGTCGCCACCGCCTATATTGACGACAAGAAATTGACTGTTGATTGAGTGCCCAACGGTGCACCATTTGGACAACTCCATGGTTGACTTGGCAACCAGCCAAGCGCCACGAGACCGGCCAAACCCACGCTGGACAGCACCTGTCCTGTTACTGTTTAAAATTCCCGTGTTATCTTGTGTCGTTGACTAGAAAGTCATCCAGTCCGGCCAACCCCACGAAAAAGGGTCAGGCAAACACTGCCTGACCCTTTGCATCTCCTCACTGGCGCCCGCAGGGATTCGAACCACGGCCGTCTGCTTATGAGACAGTCTCCCTATGTCTCCACACGCTGCAGCTCCCAGCCGGTCGTCCTTCACGCGACGCATCTCGCGTCTGCCGTGCCGTGTTCCTCCCCCCTGTCCCCGCTGCCGCGCCATCTGGCGCAAAAACCCCTTTTGCGCTAGATTTCCGGGCTGCGGACGGCGCGGTTCAACAGGGTCTCCTCCGTCCGGCATTCTCCGAATACTCCCGGCCCGCCAGGGCAAGGATCGCCATGAGACGACCGTTTTTGCTGCTTGTCGCCGCCGTGCTCCTGTGCCTGGCTTACGGCTGCTCCGACGACGACAGGCGCTACGTCGATTTTTCCAAGCCGATCCCGGCCGGCGTCCAGGGCGGCGGCAAGGCGACCGCCGGCCAGCGGCCCTTGCGGCTGGCCGTGGCCTCGGTCTGCTCGCCCGGCGAGACCGTCAATTCCTTGCGGACCATCGCCGAGGCCCTGTCGCGCCGCACCGGCCGCCAGATCGTCCTCGTGCAGCGCAAGACCTACGCCGAGGTCAATCTGCTTTTGGCCAACGACGACGCGGACATCGCCTTCGTGTCCACCGGCGCGTACAGCGCCTATCGCGGCCAGGCCCCCATCGAGGTGCTGGTCATGACCGAATTTCTGGGCTCGGCCACCTACGACGCCCAGCTCATCGTGCCCGTCGACAGCCCGGCCCAAAGCCTCAAGGATTTGCAGGGCAAGGTCTTTGCCTTCACCGACCCCTTGAGCTTTTCCGGCCATCTGGCCGTCATGGACGCCTTGCTCCGCCTGGGTTCCGCCCCCGAACGCCATTTCAGCCGCTACTTCTATACCGCCAGCCACGACCGGGCCATCCAGGCCGTGGCCAACCACATCGCCGACGGCGCGTCCATCGACAACCAGATCCTCGAAGTGGCCATCGGCAAACAACCCGAGCTGGCCGCCAAGGTCCGGGTCGTCGCCACGTTGGGCGTCAATCCGTCCGGGCCGGTGGTGGTGGCGGTTGGGCTCGACCCCAAGCTCAAGGACGCCCTGCGCGACATCTTTTTGGACCTGCACCAGGACCCGGCCCAGGCCGAGGCCCTGCAAACCCTGGCCATCAGCCGATTCACGCCGCCGGAGCCCGGGGCCTACGACGCGCTACGGGCGCTTTATGACCGGATCGGCGGGTTTTTATGAAATGGTGGCGCACGGCGAGCTTTTATTTCCGCATCAACGTCGTCATCGTCAGCAGCGTGCTGCTGTTAAGCGTCGCCTTAAGCGGCGTGGTCTTCGTCCACAACCGGATGCTGCTGGAAAAGGAGCTGGACAAGCGCGGCGCGGAGATCGGCAATTCCATCGCCGCCATGAGCAGCGAAAGCATCATCCTCGACGAGCGTTTCGTCCTGCACGAGATCGCGGCCAAGGCTCGGCGCACCAGTGACGACATCCGCTACATCATGATCGTCGACTACGCCGGGGAGATTCTGGCCCACACCTTTGGCGACGGCTTCCCGGCCGGCCTGCCCCTGGAGCTGCCCCGGGGTCTGCCCCGGCCGGGGGCGGCCACGCCGGACCCGGCCGGCGAAACCCCTTATGCGGTGACCCGCTATCACAGCAACGAAGGCCCGTTTCGCGAAGTGGTCGTGCCGGTGGAGCGCGGCGCTGTGGGCTATGTCCGGGTGGGGCTGACTGAACAAGACATGCGCCATATCCTTGAAAAAAACATCACGAATTTTTCACTCATCACCCTGGTCGTCTGCCTGCTGGCCGCTGTCGTGGCCACGCGCCTGGCCTACCGCATCGTGCATCCCATCGACCAACTGGCCCAGGCCGCCGGCCAGATCCGGCAGGGCAACTACGGCGTGCGCATCATTCCCGACGACCAGGCCGAGGTCGGGCGGCTGGCTGCGGCCTTTAACGACATGGCCGCCGCGCTTACGCGCAAGGACGACGAGAACGGCAGTCTGCTGACCGCCTTGCGGGACAAGGACGCCCTGCATGTCCGGTTGCTGCAAAAGGTCATCAGCGTCCAGGAGGATGAGCGCAAGCGCATCTCCCGGGAACTGCACGACGAAGCCGGCCAGTCCCTGGCCTCGCTGTTGGCCTATCTCCAGCTGCTCATGGCCAGTGAGGTGACCAGCGGCCAGCGCGAGGCCATCCGCCAGCTCAAAAGCCTGGTGGTCGAGATCCTGGGCGGCCTGCGCAAGATGGCCGTGGAGCTGCGTCCGCCGGCCCTGGACGACCTGGGCCTGGTGCCGGCCATGGCCAAGTACGTCGACGGCTTCGCCTTGCAGCGCGACCTGACGGCGATTTTCGCCCCCGAAGACGACAATCCCGAGCTCGACCCGGCCGTGGCCTTGGCTCTGTACCGCATTTTGCAAGAAAGCCTGACCAACGTCGCCCGCCATGCCCAGGCTAAGGCCGTTCGCGTGGAGCTGGCCGCCGTGGGCGCGGAAATCGCCCTGACCGTCAGCGACGACGGCCGGGGCTTTGACGCGACCTCCCTGCCGGTCATGCTGCAAGGCGAGGGCAGCCTTGGCATTTACGGCATGATGGAGCGCGCCGAGCTGTTGGACGGGACTTTTCGGATCGAATCAAGGCCCGGACAGGGGACGACGGTGCGCGTGACCTTGCCGCGACGACTGGGATAAGGAGGCGCGATGGCGACGATCCGCATCATCTTGGCCGACGACCACACCGTGCTGCGCACGGGACTCAAGCTGCTTATCGACAACCAGCCCGATTTCGCGGTGGTGGGCGAGGCCGCCGACGGCGAGGCTCTGCTGGCCCTGGTGGAGCGTGTCCCGGCCGACGTGCTGGTGCTCGACTTGTCCATGCCGCGTCTAAGCGGTCTGGAATGCATCAAGGAGCTCAAGAGCCGGGGACTCGACTTGAAAATCCTGGTCCTGACCATGCACGGCCGGGAATACGTCAAGGAGGCCATGGCCGCCGGGGCCTTGGGCTACATCGAAAAGCAGGCCCTGGACAGCGAACTGTTCGTGGCCATCCGCACCGTGGCCTCGGGCCGGCGCTACATGAGCCCGGACAACGCCGAGGTGCTTCTGGACCAGCTCCTTTCGCCCACGGCCCAGGCCGCATCCCCGGACCCCTACGCCGTGCTGACCGCCCGGGAGCGCGAGGTGCTCAAACTTTTCGTGCGCGGCCACACCCTGACCCAGATCGCCGGACTGCTGCATTTAAGCGTCAAGACCATCGACACCCACAAGACCCATGTGATGGAAAAGCTGAACCTGACCCATAAAAGCCAGCTCGTGGACTACGCCTTGCGCCACGGCCTGCTCGCCCGGCGAAGCGGAGCGTAAGGGCTGTGGGCAAGCAAGCCGGCCCGGCCGACTCTCCTGCCTGCGGCGCTCGGAGAACGGACCCATGATCACCGGCCTCAGCCACATCACGTTTATCTGCCGTGACCTCGACCGCATGGAAGCCGTGCTGGTCGGCGTTCTGGGGGCGCGGCGGGTGTACGACAGCGGTGAGGCCACGTTTTCCCTGTCCCGGGAGCGGTTTTATCTGGTCGGCGGGCAAGGAGACGACGGGCTGTGGCTGGCGGTCATGGAAGGCGAGCCCCTGGCCGAGCCGACCTACAACCACGTGGCCTTTGCCATGGATGAAGCGGACTATGAGGCCTGCCTGGCCCGGGTCCAGGCCCAGGGGTTGCAGCTTCTTCCGCCCCGGCCCCGGGTGGCCGGCGAGGGCCGGTCGCTCTATTTTTACGACCACGACAACCATCTGTTTGAACTGCACACCGGAACCTTGCCGGAGCGGCTGGCCCGCTACCAGCAGGGACGCCAGGCCGCGCCGGCCCAAACGCCCGACAACCCCGACACCCCGTAAAAGGACCTTCATGGACGCCGCCCGCCCGCCCATTACCACGCCCATTCTCGACCTGTTCAACATCGGCCCCGGGCCGTCGAGCTCCCATACCATCGGCCCCATGCGCGCCGCCGCCGGTTTCCTGGCGGCCGTCTCGGGCCTGCCGGCCGAAACCCTGGACCGGGCCGCCGCCGTGGACGTGCGTCTGCTCGGCTCCCTGGCCGCCACCGGCCAGGGCCACGGCACGCCCCAGGCGCTCCTGGCCGGGCTGCTTGGCCATCGCCCGGAGTCCTGCCCGCCCGACATCCTCGACGGCCTGGCCGACTATCCCGGCGGAACGGTCGTCGTGGCCGGCCGGAGCCTCGCCATTTCGCCGCGCGCCGTGGCCCTGGACCTGCTGACCGTGCCCAGGCGCCACCCCAACACCATGGTGTTTCGCGTAACGGCCGGGGACGGGACCGTGCTTTTTACGCGGGAAGCCTATTCCGTGGGCGGCGGGTTCGTGGAGTGGCAGGGCGAGGAACTTCCCGTCCGGGCGTTGCCGCCGTACCCCTTTTCGAGCATGGCCGGCCTGCGCCGCATCGTCGAAGAGACGGGCCTGGCCTTGCCCGACGTGCTCATGGCCATTGAAGAGGTCGTCAGCGGCCTGTCCCGGCAGGCCATCGTGGAGCGGTTGGATGGCGTCATGCGGGTGATGATCGATGTGGTGGAGCGGGGACTGGAGGCCGAGGGGCCGCTGCCGGGTCCCCTTGGGCTGTGGCGCAAGGCGGGTGTCCTGTTTACGCGCTACCGCCAGGACCCGCAAATGCCCGACCGGCCGATCCTGGCCCTTTGCGCCTGCGCCTTTGCCGGGGCCGAGGAGAACGCCTGCGGCCACATCATCGTCACCGCGCCCACGGCCGGGGCGGCCGGGGTGCTGGCCGGGGTGCTCTATATCGTCAAGGTGCTGCGCCCCACCGCCGGCATCTTCCGCAAGAATTTCCGCGAGGCCCTGCTCGTGGCCGGCATGGTGGGACTTTTAGCCAAGCACAACGCCTCGGTCAGCGGCGCGGAAGTGGGCTGCCAGGGCGAGGTGGGCGTGGCCTCGGCCATGGCCGCCGCTTTTTTGGCCCAGGCCCACGGGCATGGCGTCCAGGTGGTGGAAAACGCCGCCGAAACCGCCCTGGAGCATTGCCTGGGCCTGACCTGCGATCCGGTGGCCGGCTACGTCCAGATTCCCTGCATCGAGCGCAACGCCATGGGCGCGGTCAAGGCCTTTGCCGCCTACCAGATCGCCGCTGCCGAGGCCCCGGGCCATCATGTCGTGGGCCTGGACCAGGCCATCGCGGCCATGGCCCAGACCGGGCGCGACATGTGCACGAAATACAAGGAAACCGCCTTGGGCGGGCTGGCGCTGAGCGTTCCTTGCTAGGGCCGCGTCCACGAAAAGCGCATACGGCATGTCGTAGGCAACATATTAAAACCATGAGTTTTTAAAAAATACTATCGTATTTTTTAGGGACGCGACACGAGGGCCGAACGCTCGCGTCGCTTAGGCCGGCAGCATCTCCCTGGCCGCCGCCAACACGGACGGATTGGTGAAATCCTCGCAGCAGGCCACGGCCCGGCCGGCTGTCTCGGCCATGGCCGCGGCAAAGGCCGCGCCCGCCGCGCCGTAGCGCTGGCCAAGATCGCCTTGCAGGGTTTGGCACAGATAATGGACGCAGCGCGGCGATTTGGCCAACTGCAAGGTGCAGCCGGTCTCCGTCAGATACGGGCAATACCGCTTCGCATGGCGCGCGCCGGCCTGGCGCGCGCTGTCGTCCTCGGCGCGTTGCAGGCGAGAGAGCGCGCCCGCCAGTTCCAGGGACAGGCCGGTTGGCCGGTAGAGCAGATAGTCCGAGGGCGTGAATACGTCGCAGTGGCGGGCGTTGCAGCAGCCCACCGGCGGCCGGTCGCAGCCGTCGCGGCAGAAGTCCTTGGTGGCCGCTTCTTGGATGCGGTCGATCTGGCGAGTGTAGAGGGTGTAGCCGATGACGGCCCGGCGAAGGGGGGCGGCCAGCCGGCCGAGGTGGGCGCTTAAGCGCGCCACGTGGTGTTCGGCCAGTTCGTCGGACAAAAAGGGGCGCGCCTTGACGCGAAAACAGTCGATGTCGTCTGCTACGGCCGCATCGCTCCCGTCGGGAAGCGCGTCGAGCCAGGATGCGATCCGCATTGCTCACCTCATGTGACCAGAAAACGCCAGGGGCGTTCATGGTGCAGTGCCTTAGAGAAAATTCGACACTGCATCGCACTATGTCTGGCGGGGAAGAAGCGAGCAATTCTCCGGGCATGAGAATATTAAGCAGGATTACTCATGGCGAGGCGGTTTCCCGGGCTGTCCAAGGCCTGGAGATTACGCTACGCGTGCGCGTCACCATTAAAAAGAAGCGACCTTGAGCCAAGGAAACGCCGAACGCCGGAATCCCCCTGGGACGGGGATTCCGGCGTTCGGCAATTGGCGCGGCGAGATGGGGCGTGGCCTCGTGTCGCGTCCCTTAAAAGTACGAGAGTTTTTTAAGAAAAACGCATGATTTAAACCGGTTGCCTCCGGAATGTCCTCTGCGCTTTTCGTGGACGCGACACTAGGCGCGGCCGCGCTTGATCAGGCACAGCGACAGGTAGTGGGGGCGCTGCGGGGCCTTGTCCAGGTCGCGTTCCACGGCCTCGCCGTCATGGCCCAGGCGGGTGACGAAGGTCGTGCCCCGGGCCAGGCCCAGGCCGGCCAGCAGGGCGCGAAGCCGGGGGAAGCTTTTGTAGGCTTTGAGGATCACGGCGTTGTCGGCCGTTTCCAGGGCGGCGGCCAGCCGGCCGTCGTCGTCGATGCCCGAAGCCACCAGCAGGTTTTCGCCGGCCTCGGCCAGCACTTGTTCGGTGCGGGCCGCCGCCGCCTGAAACGAGGTGATGCCGGGCACGATCTCCACGGCAAGCCCCGGGATCAGGGCGCGCAGGCGCGGGAGCACGTAGCCAAACGTGCTGTAGAGCAGCGGATCGCCCAGGGTAATAAAGGCCGCGTCGCGCCCGGCGGCCAGCACCTCGGCCATGGCCGCGGCGTTTTTCGCCCAGGCCGCGTCCAGGGCGGCTTGGTCCCGGGTCATGGGAAAGGGCAGGCGGGTGAGCCCCTGGCTGGCCGGCAGGTGGGGGGCGACGATGGCCTCGGCGATGGAATAGTCGTTCTTGCTCGACGAGGCGGCAAAGACGGCGTCCACCGCGCCAAGGACGCGCACGGCCTTAAGGGTCACCAGCTCCGGGTCGCCGGGGCCGACGCCGATGCCGTAAAGCGTTCCCGGGCCGGTCATGACGGCCTCCCGGACAGCAGCGCGGCCAGTTCTTCCACGGCCGTCACGCTGCCGGGCCCGGGCCGGGAGAAGGTCGCCTCGTCCACCACAAAGGCCCGGCCGTTTCGCACGCAGGGCAGGCTGGCGTACTCGGGCCGCTCGGCCATGGACCGGGCTTCGGGGTTCATGGGGCCGCGCTGGGTGAGGCAGACGTCCGGGGCCAGGCGCAGCAGTTCCTCGTCGGATAAACGCACGATTTTCTCCTTGGCCGCCACGGCGTTTTTTCCGCCGGCGGCGACGATCACGGCTGCGGCCATGGAGGCGTCGCCGGCAGCCAGCAGGCTGCCCGAGCGCACCTCGAAAAAGACCCGGGGCGGCGGGCCGGCCGGTCTTTTGACGGCGAGCAGGCGGCCGGTCAGGGCCTCGCGCAGGTTGCACGCCGCGGTTTCGTCGCCGCACAAGACGCCGATGCGGTCGATGGCGGCAAAAAGGGTTTGGAAATCCGACACGGCAAAGACCGCCGTGGGGATGCCCAGGCCGGCCAGCCTGGCGGCCGATTCCCGGGCTTCGCCCCGGCCGTCCATTTGCAGCACAAGCTCCGGGCGCACGGCCAGGACGCGTTCGATGTTGGGCCGCATGTGGGTGCCGATGACCGGCAGCTCCGGCCCGCCGGCCGGGGCCGGGTCGGCCTCGGTGCGGGCGACCACGCGGTCGGTAAGTCCCATTCCGACCAGGATATCCACGAAAGCGCCGTAGAGCGGCACGACGCGCCGGGCCGGGGCGGGCAGGGCGACGGTGTTGCCCAGATCGTCGACGACGGTGGGGCCTTGGCTATGGGCCGGGGCGGCCGCAAGCAGGCCGGCCAGCAGCCAGACCGCCGCCGGCAGCCAGGGCCTGAGGCGCGCCGGTTTGGGGATGGGCAATGACGATGATGTCGGTTTCATAAATCCTCGAAAGGGTTTGCTGCGTAAAAACTTCGGCCGTGGGGCCGTCGGCCTCGATGCGGCCGCTCACGAGAAAGACCAGTCGCCGGCAAAAAAGCGCGGCCAGATTGATGTCGTGCAGGGCGGCCAGGATGGTGACGCCGGCCGCGTTTCGGGCGGCAAGGAGCCGGTAGAGTTCCATCTTGCGGGCGATGTCCAGGTTGGCTGAGGCTTCATCCAGGAGCAGCAGGCCGCTTTCCTGGGCCAGGGCCCGGGCGGCCAGCACCCGCTGGAATTCGCCGCCGGACAGTTCATGGAGCCGCCTGTCGGCCAGTTCGCCCAGGTCCACGGCCTCCATGGCCGCCTCGGCCGCCCGATGATCCTGCGGGCCGTAGCCGCCAAGAAATCCCAGATACGGATAGCGCCCCATGAGCACCACCGAGCGCACGGCCAGTTCCCCGGCGTTTTCCCCGCGCTGGGGCACGGCGGCCACGAGCCTGGCCCGCTGCCGGTCGGTGAGCGCGGCCAGATCGCGCCCGGCCAGGGCCACCGTGCCCGCGCCGGGCGAAAGCACCCCCGACAGGGCCAGAAGCAGCGTGGTCTTGCCCGCGCCGTTGGGGCCAAGGATGCCGACCATCTCCCCGGCGGCCACGTCAAGGTCCAGCCCGTCAAGGACGGCCCGGCCACGGTAGCCGCTGGTCAGGTTGCGGCAGCGGATCATGTCCGTCCCCCGCGTCCGGTCAGGAGCAGGAAACAGAAAAACGGGCCGCCGAGCAGGGCCGTGACCACGCCCACCGGCAACTCCGCGCCGCCGGGCAGGATCACCCGGGCCAGGACGTCGGCGGCGCACAACAGCGCCCCGCCGGCCAGGGCGGCCTGGGGCACCAGTCCCCCGTGTTCGCCGCCATAGAGCCGTCGACAGGCGTGGGGCGCGATCAGCCCCACAAAGCCGATGACCCCGGAGACGGCCACGGCGCCGGCGGTGAGCAGGCTCGCCGCGCCAAGAAGCGCCAGCCGCGACCGTCCGGCAGCCACGCCGAGTTGCCGGGCTTGGCGCTGCCCCAAAAGCAAAATGTCCAGTTCGCGCACGAAAAGCCCCACGCCGGCCAGGCCAAGCAGCAGGCAAGGGAGGAAAAGCGCCAGCTCGGCCCGGCCCTTGCCCTGAAACCCGCCCATGATCCAAAACACGATGCCGGCCACGGATTCCTCGTTGAGCGCCTTGACCAGCGAAAGCAGGGCGGACAGGAAGGTGGCCGCCACGATGCCGGACAGGACCACCGTCTCGCGCCGAAGCCCCCCGGCCAGCCGGGACAGGGCCAGGACGGCGACCAGGGTCGCGCCGCCGCCAACAAGGGCGCAGGCCGGGGTGACCAGCGTCGAACCCAGGGCCGCGCCAAGGCCAAGCGTCAGGGACAAGGCCGCGCCAAAGGCCGCGCCGCCCGAGACGCCGAGCGTAAAGGGATCGGCCAGTGGATTTCGCAGCACGCCCTGAAAGGCCGCGCCGGCCACGGCCAGGGCCGCGCCCACGCCGTAGGCCAAAAGCGCCCGGGTCAGGCGCAGTTCCATGACGACTGTCGGCAGGGCCGGATCGGCCGGGGCCGGGACGGCCAGGCCGGCCGCCCGGGCCAGCACGGCCAACACGTCCCCCGGGGCGGCCGGATAGGCCCCGGCCAGGCAGGCGGCGCTTATGGCCGCCAGTCCGGCCAGGACAAGGGGCAGGGTCCGGGTCAGGACCCCGCCCCGGGGGAAGGCGTGTTGCGGCATTATTTCCCGGGCAGGCCGTCAAAGGTTTTTTTGAGGTGCTCGATCCAGATGTCGGCCACGCCGGCATTCTCGGCCGCGCCGGACAGCACGGCCTTGGTCTCGACGCCGGCGGCGGCGAGCATGGAGGCCAGGGAATCCTTTTCCTTGCCGGCCATGTCGTTTCGGGCATGGTCGCCGGCCACGGCGAAAAGCGGGATGAGCCAGGCTTTTTTCACGCCCTTGGCTTTGAGCTCGGCCACGGCGTCGTCAAAGGAGGGCGTGCCTTCCACGGTGGCGACAAAGGCGTTTTTGTCCAGCCGCCACAGGCTGTACTGCAGGGCCGGATAGGCCATGTTGGCGGGATGTTCCGTGCCGTGGCCGACGAAGATGACGGCCTCGCCGGGCTTGCGGTCCTTGGGCGCGGCGCCAAGCAGCGCGGCGGCGGCCTTGGCGAAATCCTCGGCCTCAAACAACAGCGGCGCGGTCACCTCGACCCGGGACAGGCCCTTGGGCAGGCCGGAGAAGGCCTGGGCCAGGCGCACCAGATCGTGGTACTCGCTGCCCGGGATGGTTTGCAGGGAAAATAGCGCCACGTCGGTGACGCCCTGATCGGGCAGGGCGGCCAGGGCCTCGGCCGGGGAGGGCACATGTTTGCCGTCCTTGGCCAGTTTGGCCCGGATCATGGCGGCGGTGTAGCACAGGGTCACGGGCACGCCGGGATAGGCGGCTTTGACCCGATCCACCATCTTTTCGATGGCCGGGGCAGCCTCGGGCACGGTGGTGCCAAAGGCGGCGACCACGATGGCTTTTTTCGGTTCCTTCTTGGCGTCGTGGCCGGCGGCGGCCGGGACGGCCAGGGCCAAGACCAGGAACAGGGACAGGGCTAGGCGCGCCAGGCCCCACGGCTGGCGAGGCGACTGACCAGACGGACGGCGAGACGGATGCAGGCAGCGCATCATGACAGGTAACCTCCACGGAGATGGAGGGCTCTTGAGGAAAGCGGACGGGAGACGGAAAGCGCCCGAAGCCGCGTCCCGACCGGCAAAAGCCCTCGTTGCCGGCGGGATGTGCCAGAACCCGGGCAGGTCTTCCGGCTCGTTCCGTCGGCCCCGGCCTTCCCGGGAAGAGCTTCCCAGTGGCGCGCGTGGAGGCCGACCTTTGCGTGGAACTGACGGCGGCGGGACCGCTCCCGATTTTCACGGGATTCCCTATTAAGCCCGCAGGGGGCGCCCAGGTCGATTTCCGGGGAGGTAGCCGGGGGGCGGCCGCCTGTCAAGGCTAGGGGGCGGGCACGGGGTTGGGCTTGATGAAGCCGCGCTTGAGCAGGACGTCGTAATCGGCTCTTTTGGTGAAAAGTGTAGGAATTTTGAGCGTTTCGAGGTTTTGCATGAGGATCTGGACGGTGCCCTTGTTGGCCTTGGGATTCATGACCACGATGGCGACGTCCTTGGCCATGGCCAGCCGCTCGGCCACGTCCCAGGCGGCGGTTTCCGGCGCGCCGCCGTTGACCTTGTAGGCATCCACGCCGACCTCAATGACGGCGCCCGGGGCCGGGCCGGCCAAGCCGGACAGACAGACCAGGGCCAGGGCGAGGCAGCCGCCCAAAAGGCGGGCATGTCTGGACAGGCTGGTCATTTGGGCGTAAGGATTTTTTTCACAAAACACATTTCTGGGGGTTCGCCGTGAAATTTGATTTCGCCGGGCTTATCGTGCTGTTCGGGTTTGCGACCATCTTCATTTCCCTGCTGCTGATCAAGTCCCAGCAGGCCAACAAGCCCAAGGATCAGGAC
>JAEZEM010000220.1 GCA_023417745.1 Pseudomonadota bacterium | reverse complement strand
CCCGGGCTCCGGCGGCGGTGGTGGTGTACGGGATGCCGTACAAAAGCGCCGTCTGCCGGATGGACATGGAATCGCGCACGGTGCGCTTGTCGGACACGAGGTTGACCACCAGATCGACCTCGCGGTTTTTCATGTGGTCGACGATGTTGGGCCGACCTTCGAAGACCTTGAGCACCGGGGTCACGGCGATGCCCTTCTCCTGGAGATAGGCGGCCGTGCCTTTGGTGGCCAGGATCTTAAAGCCCAGCTCGCCGAGGATCTGGGCTGCGGGCAGCACCTCGTCCTTGGCGTTGTCGGCGATGGACAGAAACACGGTGCCGTGCTGGGGCAGCACCTGGCCGGCCCCGAGCTGGCTTTTCATGAAGGCCAGCCCCACGCACTCGTCGATGCCCATGACTTCGCCGGTGGAACGCATTTCCGGTCCGAGCAGCACGTCCACGCCCGGGAAGCGGTTGAACGGGAAGACCGATTCCTTGACCGCGTAGTAACCGGATTTGCGCTCGGCCCAGGGGTTCAAATCCGCAAGCTTCTGGCCCATGATGACCTTGGTGGCCAGCTTGGCCAGGGGCACGCCCGTGGCCTTGGACACAAAGGGCGAAGTGCGCGAGGCCCGGGGATTGACTTCAAGGATGTAGATGTCGCCGTCCTTGACCGCGAACTGGATGTTCATAAGGCCAATGACGCCGAGTTCCTCGGCCAGGGCCACGGTCTGGCGTTCGATTTCCTTGATGAGCGCCGGATCGAGGCTGTGCGGCGGCAGCACGCAGGCCGAGTCGCCGGAATGGATGCCGGCTTCCTCGATGTGCTCCATGACGCCGGCCACATAGGTGTCGGTTCCGTCGGACACGGCGTCCACGTCCACCTCAATGGCGTTGACCAGGAACTTGTCGATCAGGATCGGGTGCTTGCCCGAGGCGACCACGGCGACCTTGAAGTAGTTTTCGAGGTCGGCCCGGTCGTAGACGATCTCCATGGCCCGGCCGCCCAGCACGTAGGACGGGCGCACCACCACGGGATAGCCGATCTTGTCGGCGATGGCGGCGGCGTCTTCCACGGTAAAGGCCGTGCCGTTGTCCGGTTGGCGCAGACCAAGCTTTTGGAGCAGCGTCTGGAAGCGTTCGCGGTTCTCGGCCCGGTCAATGCTGTCGGGCGAGGTGCCAAGGATGCGCACGCCGGCATTTAACAGCGGCACGGCCAGGTTCAGCGGCGTCTGGCCGCCGAACTGGACGATGACGCCCTCGGGCTTTTCGACTTCGAGGATGTTGAGCACGTCCTCGAAGGTGAGCGGCTCGAAATAGAGCCGGTCGGAGGTGTCGTAGTCGGTGGAGACGGTCTCGGGATTGGAGTTGACCATGATCGACTCCACGCCCATCTCGCGCAGCGCGTAGGAAGCGTGGCAGCAGCAATAGTCGAACTCGATGCCCTGGCCAATGCGGTTGGGACCGCCGCCGAGGATGACGACCTTGCGGGCGGCCTTGGGGGCCACTTCTTTGCCGGTTTCGTATGTCGAATAGTAATACGGGGTGTATGCCTCGAACTCGGCGGCGCAGGTATCAACCAGATAGTAGGTGGGAACGATCCCCATGTCCTTGCGCAGCTTGCGGGCGTCCAGACTCGACGGCAGCCCCAGGATCGTGGCGAGCTGGGGATCGGAGAAGCCGTTTTTCTTGGCTTCGGCGATGAGTTCGCGGCACTCGGCGTTGGCCGGGGAAATCTTGTCCTTGGGGAAGGCGGCGATGCGCGCTTCCATGTCGACGATTTCCTTGAACTGGCGCAAGTACCAGGGGTCGATCCAGGTGGCCTCGAAAATGTCTTCCAGGGAGACGCCGCAGCGCATGGCTTCGCGCACCTGGAACATCCGCCGGGAATTGGGCCGGCGAAGCGCGGCCAGCACGGTGTCGCGGTCGGCCTCGCAGACGTCGTTTATGGCCGAAAAGCCGGTGGCCCCGATCTCCAGGGAGCGCAGGCCTTTCTGCATGGCTTCCTTGAAGTTGCGGCCGATGCTCATGGCTTCGCCCACGCTCTTCATGGCCGTGGTCAGGTAGTCTTCCGAGCCCGGGAACTTCTCAAAGGTGAAACGCGGGATCTTGACCACGCAGTAGTCGATGGTGGGCTCAAAGGAAGCCATGGTCTCGCGGGTGATGTCGTTGGGGATCTCGTCGAGGGTGTACCCCACGGCCAGCTTGGCCGCGATCTTGGCGATGGGAAAGCCGGTGGCCTTGGAAGCCAGGGCCGAGGAGCGCGACACGCGGGGGTTCATCTCAATGATGACCATTTCGCCGTCGGCCGGATTGACCGCGAACTGGACGTTGGACCCGCCGGTTTCGACGCCGATCTCGCGCATGATGGCGATGGCGGCGTTGCGCATCTGCTGGTATTCGTCGTCGGTGAGGGTCTGGGCCGGGGCCACGGTGATGGAGTCACCGGTGTGCACGCCCATGGGGTCGATATTTTCGATGGAACAGATGATGACGCAGTTGTCCGCCTTGTCGCGCATCACCTCAAGCTCGAATTCCTTCCAGCCGATGATGGAGCGTTCCAGCATGATTTCGCTTTTCATGCTGGCGGCCAGGCCGACCGAGGCGATCTTTTCCAGGTCTTCCTGGTTGTAGGCCACGCCGCCGCCGGTGCCGCCCAGGGTGTAGGCCGGACGCACGATGATGGGGAAGGGAATGCGCTTGCCCCACTCCTTGACGTCTTCCATGGTGCGGCAGATGCCGCTTAGCGGAATCTTCAGCCCGATGTTGTCCATGGCGATGCGGAACAGTTCGCGCGATTCGGCCTTTTTGATGACGTCCAGGGACGCGCCGAGCAAATCCACGCCGTATTCGTCCAATACGCCGGACTCGGCCAGGGCCACGGCCGTGTTGAGGCCGGTCTGGCCGCCAAGCGTCGGCAACAGCGCGTCGGGGCGTTCCCGGGCGATGATGCGGGCGACGGTGCCGGGTTCGATGGGCTCGATGTAGGTGCGGTCGGCCAATCCCGGGTCCGTCATGATGGTGGCGGGGTTGGAATTGACGAGCACCACCTCATAGCCCTCTTCTTTGAGGGCCTTGGCGGCCTGGGAACCCGAATAGTCGAACTCGCAGGCCTGTCCGATGACAATGGGCCCGGAGCCGATGATCATGATTTTTTTAATGTCCGTCCGTTTGGGCATGGCGTGGGGTGGTTTTTTAGAGGGTGAAACGACAAATGCGGAACCGGCAAGGGATAAGCCAGTTCGCTTGATCGCGCAAGGGCTTTGCGTCCATGGCCCGTCGTCGGCCGTCGAGCGGGCTGGCAAGGCCTTGCCGAGAGGACGGAAGCCACAGAATTGTTGCATGTTGGCGACAGTCCGCCGGGACTGGCCGCCCTTCCTTGACTTCCGCCCTGCCTTGATTAAAAAAGCCTGTTTCTCCGGCGTCGCGCCGAAGCCGGAATCAAGCGCAAGGACCCGTCATGACCACTGATTACAAAAAGACTCTGCGGCTTCCCCAAACCTCCTTTCCCATGAAGGCCAACCTCAGGGAGAAGGAGCCGGAAACCCTGAAATACTGGGCTGAACAGGGCGTCTACCAAGCCATGCTCGCGGCCCGGGAAAACGCCCCCCGCTATATTCTCCACGACGGCCCGCCCTACGCCAACGGCCACCTGCACATGGGGCACGCCCTCAACAAGATTTTAAAGGACATCATCGTCAAGTCGCGCCATATGGCCGGTTTCCAGGCTCCCTACGTGCCCGGCTGGGACTGCCACGGCCTGCCCATTGAGCACAAGGTGTCCCAGGAGCTCAAGGCCAAGGGCAAGGAAAACCTGCCCGCCGTCACCGTGCGCCGCCTGTGCCGGGACTACGCCGCCAAGTTCGTGGACATCCAGCGCAAGGAATTCAAGCGCCTGGGCGTTTTCGGCGACTGGGACGATCCCTATCTGACCATGCGCCCCTCCTATGAATCGGCCACGGCCCTGGCCTTGTGCGATTTCGTGGAGAACGGCTCGGTCTACCGGGGCAAGAAACCCATTCACTGGTGTCTGTCCTGCCAGACCGCCCTGGCCGAGGCCGAGGTGGAATACGCCGACGAGGTCTCGCCCTCGGTCTATGTCCGTTTTCCCCTGACCGACCCCAAGCTCAAAGACGTCTTCCCCATGG
>JAEZEM010000181.1 GCA_023417745.1 Pseudomonadota bacterium | reverse complement strand
AAGCTGGCTTGCAACTCTTTGAGATGAATGGCCAGTTCGCCGTCGAGTCCCTGGACATTGACCAGGTCGTCGATGCGCGACTGCACCATTTCCGGCAAATGCGCCTTGCAGGTGTCCATGTCCTCCCCCCTGGCGGCAGAGTCGCCGCCGGTTGCGCCCGCGGATGCCACCCGGGCGGGTTTGGCACGATGGCATGGCCTATAGCGCAATGCCGAGGCCGTGTAAAATGCCGGGGCAGCCTTCCGGGAAAGCGTGGACGTCGGCCCCATCGGCCGCCCAACGCCCCGGGGCCGCCCGGAGCCGCCCTGAGCCGCCAGGACGGAACCGGAGCACGGCTCTCATCTCGGGGATACGCCGGCCGGGCAGGCGGCCAAGGGTCTTTAGGAACGAACGTCCAGGGCTTGAAGGTCGGCCTCGACGCGCTCCCGGGGGGCCAAGCCGGCCAGCCAGGACTCGGGCAGCCCGTCCCGGCCCGTTGCCGCGCCGACGAGCATCCCGGCGAGCAGTCCCCGGGCGGCGCTGTCGCCGCCAGCCATGACGTTCTGGCGCAGGCAGGTCGGCAAATCGTAGGGATAGCGGGCCACGAGATGGATGACGGCGGGCATGGCCTCGTCGATATGGCAGGTCTGGCCCAGGGCGGCGATGGCGTCCACGGTGTCGTCTTCGGCGGAATCAAGGCCAGCGGCCAGCCATTGGCCGATGGGGGCGCTGGCGTAGCCGGCCTCGGCGGCCAGGCGCAGGGCGTCCGCCGGAGTCTTGCCGCCAAGCACGGCCCGGGCGGCCCGGGCGAAGAATTCCGCCGCCTCAATGACCCGGGCATGATTGTGGGTCATCTTGGTCTGGCTACGGACGGCGTCCACCAGAGCGGGCAGATCGTGGGCCAAGGCGAAGACCAGGGGGGCGATGCGGGCCGCGCCGGCCAAGTCGTTGGAATTGGACCCGGAATTGGCCGGACCTTCGCCGAAGTTGAAAATTTTGAGCGTCATGCGGGTGGCGCCGTCGACATAGCCGGCGTAGCCGTCAAAGAGCTTTCGCCAGCGAACGGCGAAATCGTCCAGGTCAAACCCGCCGCAAGCAGCCAGGGACTCGAGGAGCACCAGGGTCTGATCGCCGTAATGGGTCAGCTCGCCGGCCTTCTTGCCGCCATGATAACCGTCGGCCGGCGGATCGACATACCCGACAATCTGGCCATGCCGGGCGGCCAGGGCCACGGTGTCATACTCCCAGTGCGGCCCCAGGGCCAAAGCGTCGCCCATAAACGAAGCCAGAACCATGGCGCGTGCGTTGTCTGACATGGCCTCTCCCCCGAGTTTGCTATACCCTACTGCATCGCTCTGAAAGAACCAAGGGCTTTTCCGGCAAGCTTCGCGCCATGCGGCGAGATCACGACAAATCGTCGTCCAGATCGACAATCCCCAAGCGGGCGGCGTAGCGCACGAGCTCGGCCAGGTTGGCCAGCCCCAGCTTGCCGCAAATGTTGGCCCGGTGGTTTTCCACAGTCTTTTTGGAAATGAAAAGTTCGGTCGCGATGGCGGCCACGGCCCGCCCCTCGGCCAAAAGGCGCAGGATCTGCTGTTCGCGGCGGGTGAGGCTGTCATAAGCCGGATCGCGGGGACCGGTCTTGCGGGCGGCGTATTCGTCCAGGCGCAGGAGCACTTGCGGCGTGATGGCCGCGTCGAGATACCGCTCGCCGCGAAGCACGGTCTCAATGGCCGCAACCAGGCTCGTGGCGGCGGAATCCTTGACCACATAGCCCATGGCTCCGGCCCGGAAACAGGCGGCCACCAGATCCAGGCGGGCGTGCATGGTGACCATCACCACCCGGCACTCCGGGGCCAGTCCGGCCACGCGGCCGGCCACATCCACCCCGCTGCCGCCGGCCAGGCCCACGTCGAGGAGCAGCACGTCCGGGGCGAGATCGCGAGCCAGGCCAACCGCACCGGCCGCGTCGGCCGCCTCGCCGACCACCTCGAACCGGGGATCAGCGGCCAAAATGGCGGCCAAGCCCTGGCGCATCAGGCCGTGGTCGTCGGCAATGGCGATGCGTGCCCGTTCCGTGTTCACGAGGCCTCCTCGGCCAAAGGAATCTCGACCTTGATGCGCGTGCCATGGCCCGGCCGTGAGCGGAGGGTCAACCGGCCGCCAAGAAGGCGCACCCGCTCGCCCATGCTCCAAAGGCCCATGCGCTTTTCGCCAAGCGCCTCGGGCAATCGGGCCTCGGGATCAAAACCCTGGCCGTCGTCGGCGACCCGCAAAAGGAGCAGCGGATGGGAGGCGACCAGGCGGGCCACGATGCGCGTTCCCCGTCCATGGCGGCAGGCGTTGGCCAAGGCTTCCTGGAGCACCCGGTAGACGGCCAGGGCCGTGTCGAAACCCACGGCCAGGCGCTCCAGGCCGTCGGCGGAAAAATCCACGGCAAGGCCGGTGCGAGCGGCGGTGTCGCGGCAAAGAGCGGCGGCGGCCTCGGCCAGTCCCAGCCGGTCCAGGACCGGCGGCAGCAGGTCGCAGGCCAGGTTGCGCAGGCTGGCGATGGCCGCGCCCAGCCGGGCCGAGCTGTCGCGCAGGACTTCCCCGGAGGCGACGTCCGGCTGCGGCTCCTTGGCGGCGAGCAGCCGCTCCAGCCCCATGCGGGCCAGGGACAGATGCTGGCCCACGTCGTCATGGAGTTCCCGGGCGATGCGCTGGCGCTCGGTCTCCTGGGCCTTGATGAGTTCCTGGGAGAGCCGGCGCAGGCGTTCCTCGGCCCGGCGCGAGGCGATGATGCGGCCGAGGTGTTCGGCCAGGGCGTCGAGGAGATGGCGTTCCTCGCGTAAAAAGGGACCTTCATCGGCGGGCGGGCGTTTGTCCAGATAGCCGACTTCGATGCGCCCCACGGTCTCGCCGCCGATGACCAAGGCGCTTTCCTGCCGGGCCGCCGGACGCCGCCAGTTGGGCGTGGCGAAGGTCTGGCCGCCAAGGCTTAGGCGCACGCAGGCCGTCTCGGGATACTGCCAGGCCCGGGCGGCCACGGAACACGCCCCGGCCAGGATGCCGGACAGGGCCAGTTCCTGGCGCTGGGACAGCCGGGTGATCTCGTAGAGACAGTCGAGTTCCTTGACCCGTTCGCGCAGGGCGGCCAGGGTCCGGGCGTGTTCGGCGGCGTCGGGGGCGGGCGTGGCGTTGGCGTGCATGGCTGTTTCTGGTTCTCGACCTGGCAGGCTGGCCTGGACACGACCTGTCGGCAACAAACCAAGCTCTAGTCGAACATAGCCCTTTCCCCCGGCCTTGTCAGCCCTGCCCCCGCACCCTCGAGGACAACTCCCGAACTTTCGGGAGTTGTCCCCGAAAATCCGGGTGAAACTCCTGCCCATAATCGGGACAACGTCGGATTTCGCCGAAACCACTCCGGCATAGGATGCCGCCAAGCCGGTTCGCCGGAAGGAGGTTGGCATGGCGTATCCCGCCCTGACAAACGACGCGGCGCACTCGCCGCGTCCGTGCGCCCCATTGCCCCCAATGGGGTCCGACATGACCCTTAACATGCTTTCCGAGCGCAACGGCGCTTCAGTCCGCGCCCACGCTTCGCCGGGACTGTCCGTGGCCCGGCTCGGCCCTGGCCGTTGGCGCATCGCGGCCCGTTTGCCCCAGGCCGGCCAGGAGGATCTCGACATCTTCCTGGCCCCGTCCGAGGGCAGCGCCGTGCGTCTGCTGGCCCGGGGCGACGGCTTATGCCGCGTAGCCGTGGAAGGCGCTCTTGGCGAGGCCGGAGCGACCAATCTCGGCGACTGTCTGCTGGAAGCCCTGGAACGCGGCGCGGCGCGCCTGGACGTGATCATTGGCCCCACCGTGGCCGAGGCCTCCCTTGGCGTGGTGGCCGTGCTGGAAAGCTTTGGCCGGGTCACGGCCCGGCTCGGCGGCCGGCCGGAAGTCACCATCAGCGGGCCGGGCCAGGGGAGCGCGGCCATGCGCCAGGCCTTTGACCGAGGCGCGGCCAAGGGTCGCGCCAGCCTTGAGGCGTCAGGAGGACAGCCATGACCGTGCTGGCCTGGTGTCTGATGGCCGTGGCCGCCTTGATTGTTTTAAGCGGCCTGAGCCGGAGTTCGCGTCGCCATCCGGGCCATCTGCCCGGCGATTTCGACTTCGACGGCTACAAGACCCGCGAGATCGTCCAGCGCGGGGTATTCGACAAGACCAAGTGGATGTAGCCGCGCCTAACGCACGCGCCCGGCGACCGCCAGATGGCGGCCCGGGCGCGTCTGCGTTTGGAAACTGGGCTTTCGCGCTCGTGGCGCGTCCACGAACAGGCCCCACGCAGCCTTATGGAAACAACCAAAGATCGCTGTTTTTCTTAGAAAATATGATCGTATATTTTACGGGACACGGCTTTAGGCCCCAAGAAGCTTGAGCATGGTTTCCGCGTCCGCCGTGGGCGGCTGGCAGGAGCCGGCCCGGCAGACATGGGCGGCGGCCCGGCCGTCCAAGGGTAGTTGGTAGCGGGTGAACGGGGCCAGGGCGACAATGTCCGGCTCGTCCTCGTCCGGCCGCAGCACCACGGCCACTTCGGGCAGATAGCGCTCGAAGACGGCCCGGGCCAAGGCCTGGGTGTCCGGGCCGGCCGGATCGCCGGCCAGGGTCACTTCTGATGGTTTGCCGAGCACCTGCGACAAGCCGCACAGGAAAAAGGCGTACCCGGCGGCCTGTTCGGCCAGACGCGGGGCCATGGCCCGGGCCAGGGCTGTGGCCTGTTCCTTGAAAGCCGGATCGCCGGTCAGGCGGAAAAGGGTCGTCAGCACGAAATAGGCCACGCTGTTGCCGGACGGCACGGCCGCGTCGAAGAAGATCTTCTGGCGCACCAGCAGCTGTTCGCCGTCGTCCGGGGTGACGAAAAAGCCGCCCTCGGCCGGATCGGCGAAATGATCGGCCACAACCCGCAGGAGTTCCATGGCCCGGCCCAGATAGGCCGTGTCGAAAACGGTCTGGTAGAGTTCGACCAATCCCCAGGCCAGGAAAACGTAATCGTCCAGGAACCCGTCGATGGCCGCCTGGCCGTCCCGCAGGCGGTGGAGCAGCCGGCCGTTCGGCAACGTCAGCCGGGCCAGCAAGGCCTCGGCGGCGGTCACGGCCCGGCCGGCCAGCTCTTCGTCGTCAAAGGCCCGGGCGGCCTTGGCCAGGGCGGCCAGCATCAGCCCGTTGTTGTCGGTGAGCACCTTGTCGTCGCAAAGGGGGCGCAGGCGTTTTTCCCGTTCGGCCAGCAGGATGCGCCGGCAATTTTCCAGACGTTCGGCCAAGATGCCGGCCGTCAGACCGAGCTTGGCCGCCGTCTCGTCCAGGGGCCGAGGCAGATGGAGGATATTGCCGCCGGTGGTCTCGCCGGTCGCTTCGTCGTGGGCGTTGCCCGCTTCGGTCGCGCCCATGGCCGCCATGACCAGGGCGGCCTCGTCGCCCAAAAGGTGGCGCAGTTCGGCCGCCGACCAGAGGTAGAATTTGCCCTCGACCCCTTCGCTGTCGGCGTCTTCGGCGCTGTAGAAAAGGCCCTCGGGGCTGGTCAGGTCGCGCCGGACGTATTCAAGAATCTCCAGAGCCATGGTTTTGTGCGCGGCGTCGCCGGAAGCCTGGTAGGCCTCCACGCAGGCCATGACGGTCAGGGCCTGGTCGTAGAGCATCTTCTCGAAATGGGGCAAAAACCAATGCGCGTCCGTGGCGTAGCGATGCAGGCCAAAGCCCACATGGTCGTAGACGCCGCCCCGGCGCATGGCGGCCAGGGTTTGGCAGGCCATGTCGCGGCACGAGGCGTCGCCGGTGCGACGGTATTCGCGCAGCAAAAAGAGCAGATTGTGGGGTGAAGGGAATTTCGGCGCGCCGCCGAAGCCGCCGTTTTGGGCATCGAAGATGCCGGCCAACTGGGCCCGGGCCGCGTCAAGGACCGCCTCGCCGGGTTCGGCCGAGGTCGCGCCGGCCGCGGCCGCCAGCTGTTCGCGCACGGCGTCCATGATCTGGCCGGCGTTGTTGACCACCGCTTGCCGGTTGGTCTTCCAGGACATGTGCACCCGCTGGAGCAGCTCGCGCAGGCCGGTGCGGCCATAGGCGGATTCCTTGGGAAAATAGGTGCCGGCAAAAAAGGGTTCCTTGTCCGGAGTGAGAAAAACCGTCAACGGCCAGCCCCCCCGGCCGGTCAGGGCATGGCACACGCTCATGTAGAGGGTGTCGAGGTCGGGCCGCTCCTCGCGGTCCACCTTGACGGGCACCACCACGGCGTTCATGAGGGCCGCGATGTCCTCGTCCTCGAAAGATTCGCGCTCCATGACATGGCACCAATGGCAGGTGGAATAGCCAATGGACAACAGCACGGGCTTGTCCTCGGCCCGGGCCTTGGCAAAGGCTTCCTCGCCCCAGGGAAACCAGTCCACGGGGTTGTGGGCGTGTTGCAAGAGGTAGGGGCTTTTCTCCCGGATCAGCCGGTTGGGGGCGCGGTTTTCCATGACAAATCTCCTCCCGTGGCGGCAAAATAACATCGGCCGGCGTTTTTGCAAGGCGCGCCGCGCCGCTGTCCGGCTCCGGGTTGCCTCCGGCCGGCCGGCACGGTAATGGCTGCCGTGTTCCCCCAGCCGGAGACAGCACACCATGACCCAAAGCGTTTTTCTCGACCACGTCGCTGGTTACGACGACCTCGACCTGCCGGCCAAGGCGGCCGCCCTGCTTGAGGCCGCCGGTTGTCCGGTCGGGCCAGGGAGCACGGCCCTGGTCAAGCCCAATCTGGTCGCGCCGCGAAACCCGTCGCTGTCATGCTCCCATCCGGCCGTGGTCCGGGCCGTGTGCCTGGCCCTTGTCGAACGCGGCGCGCGCGTGGTCGTGGCCGATTCTCCGGCTTTCGGCACCGGGCGCATCGTGGCCAGGCTGGCCGGCTTCGACGAAGCCCTGGCCGGGCTGCCCGTGACCATCCGCAGCCTGGACAATCCCCGGCGGCTGGCCCTTTCCGGCGGCGGCCACATCGGCTTGTCGCGCGTGGCCCAGGAGGCCGACCACATCGTCAATCTGGCCCGGCTCAAGTGCCATGACCAGATGGGCCTGACCCTTTGCGTCAAAAATTTCTTCGGCTGCGTCTGCGGCTTTCGCAAATCCCTGGCCCATCAAACCCTGGGCAAGGACTATGACCGCTTCGCCGCCATGATCCTGGACGTTTTCGCCGCCTTGCCGCCGTCCACCTCAATCCTTGACGGCATAACGGCCATGCACAAGGCCGGGCCGGTGGGCGGCGAACCCTTCGACATCGGTCTGCTTGGCGCAAGCGCCAATCCCGTGGCCCTGGACACGGCCATCTATGCCGCCCTGGGGCTGACGCCGGAGCGCATTCCGCTGTGGCGCGCGGCCATGGCCCGGGGGCTTGCCGGCGCCGATCCGGCCGAACTGGCTTTTCCTCAGCTTTCGCCGGGAGATTTCCGCTTCGAGGGATTCGTGGTGAAGCCGGAACTGGCTCCCCTGGCTTTCGAGGCCAGACGCTTCGTGCGCGGACGGCTCAAAAGCCTGATGATCACCCTGCGCGGCGGGCGCTGAGACGTGGCGGCCATGGCTGAGATCATGCGCTGCCGTCATGTGGCGGCCGGCCAGGTCCAGGGGGTGGGCTTTCGCCCCTTCGTCTACCGTCTGGCCCGGGAATTGGGGCTTTCGGGCTGGGTGCAAAACACCCCGGAAGGCGTGGTCATCGAGACGGAGGGCCCGGCCGCGTCCGTTGCGGCTTTTGGACGCCGTTTGCCGGCCGAGCTGCCGCCACTGGCCCGGCTGCTGGCCTTTTCGGCGACCCCTGCCACGCCCATCGGCGAAACCGGCTTTCGCATCCTGACCAGCGCGCCGGGCAGCGGCCACGACGTGCTCATAAGCCCCGACGTCGCCACCTGCCCCGACTGCCTGGCCGACATGGCCGACCCCGGCAATCGTCGCCACCGCTACCCTTTCACCAACTGCACCAACTGCGGCCCCCGCTACACCATCACCCGGCGCGTGCCCTACGACCGGGAAACCACCTCCATGGCCTGCTTTCCCCTGTGCCCGGACTGCGCCGCCGAGTACGCCGCCCCGGCCGACCGGCGCTTCCACGCCCAGCCCAACGCCTGCCCGGCCTGCGGCCCGTCCTTGTGGCTGGCCGACGGGACCGGCGCGGTCCTTGAGCGCGGAACGGCCGCCGTGGCCGGGCTGGCCGCCCGGCTGGCCGCCGGCCAGATCGCGGCGGTCAAGGGCCTGGGCGGCTTCCATCTGGTCTGCGACGCCGCTAGTGAAGACGCCGTGGCCGAGCTGCGCCGACGCAAAGGCCGGCCGAGCAAGGCCCTGGCCGTCATGGTCCCGAACCTGGAAACCGCCGCCCGCCTGGGCCAGGTCGGCCCGGCCGCCGCCGAACTCCTTGGCGGCACGGCCCGGCCCATCTGCCTGCTGCCGGCCCGGGCCGACAGCGCGCTGGCCTCAAACGTCGCCCCGGACGTGGCCGAGATCGGCGTCATGCTGCCCTATACGCCGCTCCATCATATTCTACTGGCCGACTTCGCCGCCGCTGTCGGCCCCGGCCGGCCGGCCGCCCTGGTCATGACCTCGGGCAACGCCGGCGGCGACCCTATTTGCCTGGGCAACCGCGAGGCTCTTGCCCGCCTGGCGCATCTCGCCGACGTCTGGCTGCTCCATAACCGCGACATCCTGATTCGCACCGACGATTCCGTGGTCCGCCCCCTGGAAGCGGCCGAAGCCGAGACGGCCGGCGCGCCGGCCCTGTTGTTGCGCCGGGCCAGAGGCTATGTCCCAACGCCCATCCGGCTGTCCCGCAGCGGCCCGGAGGTGGTCGGTCTTGGTCCCATGCTCAAGGCCACGGTCTGCCTGACCAAGGGCGATCAGGCCTTTGTCAGCCAGCACATCGGCGACCTGGAAAATCTGGCCGCCCTGCGCTTTTACGAAGAAACCCTGGACCACCTTCTCGGGGTGCTCGGCGTGACGCCCAAACTGTGCGTGGCCGATCTCCACCCGGACTACCCCAGCACGGCCCTGGCCTTGGAACAGGGCCGCTGGCCGGTCATCCGGCTGCAGCACCATGTGGCCCACATCCACGCCGTGCTGGCCGAACATCGGTGGGACGAACCGGTCATCGGCCTGGCCCTGGACGGCGTGGGCCTGGGCGAGGACGGCACGCTGTGGGGCGGCGAAAGCCTGCTCGTCGATCCGGCGGGCCTGACCCACCAGCGCCTGGGCCACTTCGCGCCCATGGCCCTGCCCGGCGGCGACGCGGCCGTGCGGCAGCCCTGGCGCATCGCCCAGGCTTGCCTGCACGCCCTGGGGGAAACCGCCGAGAACGGCCCGGTCCGCCCCTGGATGGCGGACCATGGTCCGGCTTCACGCATGGTCGGGCAGATGCTGGCCAAAAACCTGAACTGCTCTATCACGACCAGCTGCGGCCGGCTCTTTGACGCCGTGGCCGCTGTAACCGGCCTGTGCCTGGAAACGACCTATGAAGGTCAGGCGGCGATCCTGCTGGAGCGCGCCCAGGACCTGGCCGAGGACCGGCCCTACGCTTGTCCGCTCTTGGCCGACCGGACGCCGGCCGTCCTCGACACGCTCACGCTTTTTGCCCAGGCCGCGGCCGACGCGGCCCGGGGCGCGGTGCCCGGACGGATTGCCCGGCGTTTTCACCTGGGGCTTGTGGCCGGGCTGACGCGGCTGGCGACGGCCATGGCCCGGGTGACGGGCATTCGGGCCGTGGCCCTTGGCGGCGGCGTCATGCAGAACCGAACCCTGGCCTTGCGCCTTCCCGAGGCGCTTCGGGACGCGGACATGCAACCGCTGCTGCACTACCGCGTGCCGGCCAATGATGGTTGCATCAGTCTGGGCCAGGCGGCCTTTGGCCTCAGGTGGTTGCTGACCAAACAATTAGCGAAATGAAGAATTACACTACCATACATCAGGTTAAAATATAGATCGTTTTGGTATAAATAATTGACACCAAGAGTCTTGCCGGGTAGGCAACAGCCGCATGCCTGGGTGGCCGAGATTGCATTTATTTTGATTCCAGGGATTCACCCCGTTAACCAGGCAACCGAGGCGTTTTCGCGAGCCGGAAGGGGGCGTTGACTGCCTAAAAAGGTTAGAAAAAACATAACGATATAAGACGTGCCAAGGTCATTTCAGGATCGCCTGGGCAATAGTCTGGAATACATCGCCGCAACAGGCCTCAGTCTTGAAATATATAACACTGCATAACGCAAGACAGTATTCAATACAATTATGTTACGTTGTCGCCAAGTCCTTGACAGCCTTTTACAATAAGTTTATTTTTTTAAAAAGTTCCTGTCACTCTCTAGAATAACGTAATATATTGCATTAAGTTATCTCATAATCGTTGGCGTTGCACATGAATTCTGGGATACAACAAGGGTATAATCGTTTTATTTCGAACTATTTTTTGCTTGTAACTGTACAAAAGCTATTTATAGCGAGATCATTGTTCGAGCCTTACAGTCCAGGTATCCCCGTGCAGTTCATAAGGGAGCCTCTTTTTACTATATTACAACGGAGGCGAGATGGATAACGAGAAAACGCTTCAGGACATGATAAATCGCTTTGAAGAGGCCTTTGATCGCATCAAGAAAGCGACAGGCATGCGCACCCAGGTGGAAATCGCCAAGATGCTGGACATCCGCCAATCCAGCATTTCCGATGCGAAAAGACGCCAATCCATTCCAGACAGCTGGTTGATAAAGTTGTATCAAATCTACAACCTCAACCCCAACTGGGTTCTGGACGGCGAGATGCCGCAGTTTCTCGGAGAACAGCGTGGCGGGGCTTTCCCGGTCAAGGAACCGGCCGAAGCCTATGGCCGCAAGCCCAAACATCACCAGATGCCGGTCTATTCCATGGCGGCGGACAATGCGGACCAGCCTGGCGTTTGGCAGGAACGGCCGGTGGAGTTCCTCAGCGTCCCGGATCAGTTGCACCGCCCAGGGCTGCTCGTTGTGCGCATGGATGAAAACGACATGGAACCCGTCATCCAACGCGGCGCCTATGTCGGCATCGATAAAGACAAAAAGACCATTCGCTCCGGCGCGCTCTACGCCTTGGACATGCCCGTCGAAGGGCTGATCATCAAGAAAGTGCTTCATGACGCGGAAAATGCCCGCCTCGTGTTGCGTTCCGAAAATCCCAACTTCACCGACCAGTTGTTGCCGGCCGAAAACGCCGCCGAACGCATCGTTGGCCGAATCGTCTGGGTGATGCAAGCTCTTTAGCGCGGCGTCCACGCAAGATGAGGCAAAGACGGACGCGACAGTCTTGCCAACACATGGTTCTTGAAGACATGCAGGCGTGCTTGAGAGGAACAAGACACCAGCTTGGCCTCCTCGACCTGTGGCCAAGCCAAGCTGACCTTTCAGGCTCGTCGGGGCGTTGCGTACGAGGCTAACGCAGGCATGGCGTTGGCGACGCCAACGTGTCAAACGCGGTTCGACACGTTAACCGCCCGCAGCATAAAAAGGCGCACGCCGCTTACGGCGCAGCGCCTTTTTTTGTCCTGCCTTGTCCAGTTCCCACAAGTCGCCAAGGGCCAGGCATTGACGACGGCCCTGCGGACATGTAAATTTTACCAATTACTTATGTACTAATTTTTATTATAGAATAATGTTTACGCGAACCCTTCAGGAGGTTGCGTGAAGCCGGACAATTTCGAGGACGCCTACGCCAGAATTCAGGCCGCCACCAAAGCCAAGACGCAGACGGAGATCGCCGCTATTTTGGGCATCAAGCAGTCCAGCATCTCCGACGCCAAAAAAAAGAACACCATTCCAGACGGCTGGATGGTCACTCTCTACAGAATGTTTTTTCTCGAACCGGACTGGATACTGTACGGCCAGCTCCCGGCCGTACGCCGGGAAAGCGGCGGAGCCGCCGATTGCGTCCGGGAAACCGCCGTGGCCTATGTCGCGCCCCCAAGCCGCGTCACGGTCTATGCCATGAGTCCCACCGATCCCCAGACCCAGGCCTGGATTCGCGAACCGCTGGAGACCCTGCCCCTGTTTGAAGCCTTGCGCCGACCAAACCTGCTCGTGGTACGCATGGACAACGCCAGCATGGAGCCGACCGTGCGCCGTGGCGCCTACGTCGGCATCGACTGCGACGATCTGCGTCTGCGCAGCGGCGAAATCTACGCCCTGGACATCCCGGGCGAAGGCTTGGTCATCAAGCGCGTCAACCGCGATCTGGAAAACCAGCGTCTTGAGCTTGGCGCGGACAATCCGCTCCACAAGTCCCTCTCCCTTCCCCTGGAAAATCCCGGCCTGACTTCCATCGGCAAGGCCGTCTGGGTCATTCAGGAACTCTAGCCTCCTCCACCACGTCTCACCCTGTGCGCGCGCAGTCCACGCGCACTTTGGGATAGCCAAGGTCAATTATTTATCAATGTATTTATTTACAAACATGTATAGACATCGTATCCATGAAGGCTCCATGCCGGGGTCAATCCGGCAAGAGCCACTCAGGAATATGCCCAATGCCTATGCCGTTGCCCCAAGACCGTCTCTCGTCCCGGACCAACCTCTCCCGCGAAGTCGCGGTCCACGCCATGAACAGTCTGGCCCCTAAAACCGGGACCTGGACGCCAACCGTCATAGAATCCATACAAATTGCGGAGAGTCTCGTCCGGCCGCACCTGCTCGTCGTGCGCATGGAAGACGATGGCATGGAACCCGTCATCCGGCGGCAGGCTTATGTCGGTCTGGATCGCGACGACGTGACGGTGCGAAGCGGCGAGATCTACGCCCTGGATATTCCCGGGGAAGGCCTGGTCGTCAAACGGGTGGAACGGGACAGCGACAGGGGACGCCTGCGGCTTGTGTCCGCATCGCCCCGCCATGCCGAACGCTCCCTGGCTCAGGACGGCCCCGACTACGTGGTCATCGGCCGGGTCGTCTGGGTCATCCAGGACCTTTAACGGCCCGCCTGCCCGCCCGGCTACTCCCGGTCATAGCGCCGGGCCGAGGGATCAAAACAGAACTGGCAGCCCGGCGGCAACAACCACCGCACCAGGGCCAGGCCGGCCGCGAATCCGCCCACATGGGCCCAGAAAGCCACCGCCGCCGCCTGCCCTTCCACGGCCGTGCCGGCCAACCCTGAGAAGAGCTGCACGATAAACCACACGCCCAGAAACACCACAGCCGGCAGGTCCACGATCCAGGGAATGATGATGATGGGAATGAGCGTCGTCACCCTGGCCTTGGGGAACAACCGGAAATACCCGCCCATGACCCCGGCGATGGCCCCGGACGCGCCGATGACCGGCACGGGCGCGTTCCAGTTGAAGAGCACGTGCACCGCCGCCGCCGCCACGCCGCACAGGATGTAGAAGATCAAAAACCGCAGCGAGCCCAGCGCTTCTTCCACGTTGTCGGCAAATATCCACAGCACCCACATGTTGAGCAAGTAATGCAGCCAGCCTCCGTGGAGGAACATGTAGGTGAGAAACGACAGCCAGCCGCCCTCGGGATAGCCCACCCGGGCGGCGTAGCTCGGGTGGGTGAAACGGGCCGGGACCACGCCGTGGATGTGCATGAATTCAAACAGCACGCGATCAGCCAGGAGTTGCTGGTAGAGAAACACCGCCGTGCACAGGCCGATAAGCGTCCAGGTGACCAGGGGCGGCTTGGTGCTCGGCACATTGTCGCGCAGGGGAATCACGGCGCGTCCTCGCCCTCCGGCCGGGACGGAGCATAGTCGGCGGCCACAAGTTCGGCCAGCCGGCTGCGGGCGTCCTGGCGACGCAGGGCCGAGAGGCTGGTCAGAAGTCGCCCGGCGGCCCCGGCCAGGTCCTCGGGTCGGCCGGCGTTGTCCACCACGAACCGGCACTTGGCCAGCTTGCGGTCCTGCGGCCATTGCCAGCCGTCCATGCGGGCCGTCAGTTCCTCGGACCAGCCCCGTTTTTCGGCCAGCCGGGCCAGGCGCACGGCCGGGTCGCAGCGCACGCCAACGACCAGATCCACGACCTCGCCCGGCAGCCAGCCGGCTTCAAACAGCAGCGGCACTTCGGCGAAGACCGCCCTGGCGGCGCTATGGGCGGCCAGAAAGCCCGTCAACTCGCCCTTGACCAGCGGATGGACCAGATCGCCCACCTCTCGCCGGAAGCGGTCGCTGGCTTCCATGCGCGACAGCAGCCAAGCCTTGTCCACGGCTCCGTCGGCAGCCAGGGCCTCGGGGCC
>JAEZEM010000120.1 GCA_023417745.1 Pseudomonadota bacterium | reverse complement strand
GATGGCAGGCTTGCCGTCGGCGGTGGCGTAGGCGACCTGGCCCCGGTGGTCCTCCTCCACGCGCCAGGCCTCGCCGTCGAAGACCGCGACCTGGCCGGCGGCCGTCAGCGGCGGCTGGATGGGCGTGGCGTTGGCCGGCAGCAAGTAATTGGGGCTGCCGTCCGGGTTATGCGGCCGGGCCGGGGACAGGCGAGCCTCTTGCCGGCCGATGCAAGCGCCCTGGGCGTCATATAAATACAGCTGCATGGCTTACCTCCAACGGACGATGAACATGACGGAAACGTTTTTCATGCGGGTCTCTGCGGCCATGGGGACAGTGGAAAAAGCCCCGGCTTGGACGCCGTCCGACGACACAAGGAAATCCTTGGTGTAATAGTTGTAAGGGCCATTGTTCCAAGCCTGGGCATCGGGCACGCCGGTGCCGCCGCCGGCCGTTCCGACCACGCCGCCCATGGGGTGGTTGTGGCGCTTGATGGCGTCGTCCTGACTGGAGCCGACGTGGTCGCCGCCGGTGCGCAGGGCCGCGTCGGGGTCCTTGCCGCGTCCGTGGTCCCAGCCGCGCGGCGCCACGCCGCGCAGGTCCGGCAACCGGAAATAGCCGGCCGGGGCCGCGCCCCAGGTGGCGCCAAGCACAGCATGGAGGGCCGGATAATCGACGATGAGCAGCGACGAGCCGTCGCACTCCAGCCAGTCGCCGCTGGCCGGCAGGGTTTCGCTCATCCACAGCCGGCCCTCGCCCACCATGCCCGCGCCGGAGAGCAGGCCAATGGCCTGGCGCAGCTGGTCATAGTCGCCCTTGACCGGCGTGATGCCGGCGGCTTCGATGGCGCGGGTGATATTTTCCTGGACGTCGTTGAGCCAGGCGGCCGTGACCACCGTGGCCATCTGCGGGACCGTCGGGTCTCCCTCGGTAAAAAGGCTCTGTACGGCTCCGGGGCCGTCGATGCGGTGCATGGGCTATCCTCCGTAGGCAAAGTGAACCAGGGTGTGGGCCGGGGCGGCGGCGCGGATGGCGCATTCCAAAAGCTGGTTGCTCCAGCTGGCGAGCGGTTCGCCCGCGCCGCTGACGCCGGCGCGAAACAGCGTCGTGGGCTCACCCGAGGCGTGGACCAGCCAGACGTATTGCCAGGGCGCGCCCTGGGCCAGGGACCAGCCGGCGCGCCAGCCGGCCGAGAAAAGGGCCTCGTAATTGGTGATGCGCTCGCCTGCGCGGGCAAAGCCGGCCTTGAACTGGCCGAACTCCTGGATGGTGATGACATAGCCGAGCTGGGCGGCCAGCCAGATGTAATAGGCCCGGTTGATGGCGGCGCGCTCGGCCAGGGCGATGGCCAGCAAGGCCAGGCGCTCCTGGAGCAGCAGCCCGGGCTGGCGGCAGTCGCCGGGCAGGCCATAGACGCGCTCGTAATCCTCCAGCCACTCCAGCGCCGCCAGGGGCGTGAGACCGCGCAACGGGTCAAGGCTCACGGCCAGGGCCGTGTCCAGGGCTGCGCCGTCGGCGGCCAGCTCCGCCACGATCTGGCCGGTGGGGGCGTAGCTTAGGGGCAGCAAGGCTTGCAGCAAGGCGGCATGGCCGGCCATCACAGCGCCTCCGCCTGCACCAAGCCCAGGCGCGGCCACTCCAAGCGTTGGCTATCCACCACGGCCACGAAATTGCTTTGCGGCACGCGCACCTGCCGATCAATGACGCCCGGCAGGCTGGAGGCCACGGCCTCGATCTTGGAGCGGTAGACCACGCCGCCGGGCGGCAGGTCGGCCAGGGCCACGCCCAGGGCCTCCTGGAGCTGCGCCGTAAACAGCGCCAGCGTGGTCACCGTGGCGTCCAGGCGCACCGCCACCTTGACCGCGACATTGACCGGCGTGGGCGACAGCACCCAGGCGTCCATGCAGGCGGCCGGCCGCTTATCGTCCACCAGGGCCTGGGCGGCGGCCAGCACCGACGGCGGGCACGGCCCATCCGGTCCCAGCACGGCCACGTCCACCGACCCCAGCCCCCGGCGATGCGGATAGGTCCAGGCTCGGGACACGCCGGCCACGGACAGCGCCCAATGCTTGTAATCATAGGCATTGCCGCCGCCGGGCGGGTGCTGCATGTAGTCCAAGAGTCGGGCCAACAGCTCGGCGTCGGTCTCGGCGGCCACGCCGCCGGACAGGGTCAAGCCGGCCTGGGACAGCACGCCCTCCGGGGCCTGGACAAACAGCACCGGCTCGCCCGCAAAAGCGGGCATGACGCCGCCCCGGGCGGCCGCGACCGGCGCGACCGTCCGGCCGTCGGTGCCCACGATGCCCTGGGAGGTGGTCACAAAGAGCAACCCCGTGGCCACGTGGCGCACGGTTTCGCCGGCCGGGACAACCGCGCCGGGGGTGCCCTGGACGACCAGGTCGCCGCTGGCCACGATGGCCGGTTTGCGGCTGATGCCGCGCAAGGCGGCATGGCGCTCCAGATATTCCGGGTCCGACGTGTCGGGCAACACCTGCCGGGCAATCCACAGCTGATGGTGATACAAGCCCTCCACGGCAGCGGCCACGGCCGTGGCGCGGATGTAATGATCGCTGTCCGGGTCCGTTGCGGCGTCGGGCAGCAGGTTTTTCACGTCGCGCAGATAGGCGGCGCGGATGGCCTCAAAAGATGGGATCGTATACATGGCTAGGCCACCTGCACCGGATGCTGGAAGGTGGCCACGCGGCCCAGGACGTCCACAACGGTGATAAGCAGCAGACAACGGCCGTCGTGGGGCTGCTCGGACGCCACGTCGATGGAGCGCGCCCGGCCGTCGTCAATGAGCGGTTGCAGTGCGGCGGCGGCGTACTGCCGGGCCAGCTTGCCAATGCGGGGCAGGTCCTTGGAGCGGGCCAGCTCATGCAGGCGTGAGCCAATGGAGGTGTCCGCCCACCACGAGCCGAGCGGCGTGGCGAGACGGATGTAGACGGCGTTGCCCAGGTGGTTTATTCGGGTTGGCAGATATTCGCCGGTGTATGGATCAATGCCCTTGTCGATGCCCATGCCCGCCACCTTAGTGGCGGTTAGGGGTGGTGGGATAGGTGAAGGGGTTCAGAGAGCGGACAACCTTGGGACCTAGAGGATTGTATGGACGAAATAAGCAGATACATTGAAGCCGATCTTCTGCGTTATTTTATTGTTGCCAATGACGCAGGTGAAAATGTTTTGTATCCTGATCTGCAGATGAAGTTGTCTCAATACCCATTGGACGACTTGATTAGAATCTTGGAAAGGTTGATCGAAAATGAATATATTTCTCACCCATCTGATATTGTGTTTCGACCTGGAAAATTTTTTCACAAATGGAGAGAACTGATGTCTGATAACAAACAAGCGAATGCTTCAAACATCAATATTAACACCGTGAACGGACCTGTGCACCTGGGGCAAGGTGACATCAACATAAATGGAGCAGACGTCGATTCGTTGATAACTATCATCAAGGAATTGGCGTCAGAAAAACCTAAGCCTGGTATCGTAGCCAAGGTTTCTTCTGTTTTAAAGTCAGGGGCAGAGAGTTTTAAAATGTTGAAAAATATTATCGACATAGGAAAGATGCTTGTTTGACGTTTTTTAGCGTTTGATTATTCCTCCAGAAGCTCCCAGGCAAGGCAGGAGCTTCTGGAAACCTGAGGGCTTTATGGATGACTCAGACTGCCTAGAGTACGAATTATTCAAATTGATGAATAGCAAACCAATGCCAGACAGGAAAGTCATGTCTTGGGATTATAAATATGTGTGCAACAAACATGACATTAAAGTTATAAACGAAGTTTTTTCAAAATTGACCAACAAGGAATACATCGTGTTTGGAGGAGGAGGTCAGTATATTATTTGTGGAAAGCGCTATGTCGAATGGGAAATTAATATGCAAAATTCCGCAGGTATATTATCGAAAAATATAAATGTCGAAACAATTGAAGGGCCAGTGCACTTTGGATCGGGAAATATTAGCACGTCTGCAGCAGAAAGCAGGTCTATGACTAAATCAAAAAGCGAGCCGAATACTAATAATACAGACAGCAAAATCACTAACATAATCTCAAGATGCAAAGAGATTTTTTTGATGTGCATCAAAAGATGGAACAGCTGACTGAGGTATGCAAGGGCTAATTCTTACTCAAGCGGCGCATCCGTCGGCCCACCCCCATCATTCTCAGGATGCACATGCCCGACCAAAGAAACCCCACCACTGACATGATCCACGTCCGCCGTGGACGTCCCGGTGATATGCTGATTCCCGCGCCACACGCCTTCGCAGTCGCCGCCGTCTTCGTCGCCGCCCATGTCCCATTCGGGGGCGTATAGCCCCATCCGCTCACTGGCCACGGCGCGGATGCGCTTGGCGGTCATGATGATGTCTTCCTCGACGTCTAACACCAGCGTCTTGCACTCGACAGCTATCAGCTTGTCTTCTTTCAGCGTGATTTTGGCCCCGGATTGGTTATACACGCAGGTTTCGCCGCTTTTAAGGGCCTGCACCCGGAAACTGCCGTGCTCGGTGGCCACGATGACGCCATGGGAGCTTTTGCCGCCGAGCGGCAGCACGATGCATTGCGTCCCGGACGGCGGGGCCGAGGTGAAGCCGAAGTGCTGGAAGACCTCGGCGGCTTGCAACTGTTCGCCGGAAAGGCCGTCGGCTTGGAGCAGCTGCACGCTGGGCGAGGTGTCCAAAGCCGTCAACACAGCCCGAAACCCCAGGCGCACCCGGGACAGGGCGCGCGTGATTTTGGCGTCCACGCGGCGCAAAAAGTCGTTGCTCATGACAGCTCCACCACTTTGCCGGCGCTTGCCGCCTTGCCCTTGCCCTTGCCACCGCTGGTCTTGGCCAACTCGGGCAGCCAGACGCCGTCCTCTTTCAAGGTCAGCTCGGTGATGCTGCCCTTGTCGCGGCCGCCGAGGAACGTGCGGGCCATGAGAAAATAGGTGGCGTCCAGGCCGTGGGGTTCGCTGACCACTTGGACGCGCTGGCCGGGCGTCCAGGGTTTGCCGCTTTCGCTTACGCGGTGGCCACGCACCCGGGCGGTGATGGTGAAACCCTCCAGGCGCGAATCCATGAGCGTCTTTTGCGCCCGGCGCTTGGCCTCGGCCGCGCCGTCGCAGTCGCCTGCCACCAGGATCAGCGGCCGATAGCCGGGCACGTCCGCGTCGGTTTCCTGGTGCTTGATGTTGTGCTGGCCGTCGGTGGTCTCGGTGCCGTGGGCCTGGCCCAAAACCGTCACCTCGCTATAGCGACCGGACACGTCTTCGGTGACGGCCAGCGACAGGACGTTGTTGCCCTGGCCGGACAGCCGCATGACCAGCGTGGCCACGGGCGCGGCGGCGTAGTCCGGGCCGCCGACAACCAACGTGCCGTCCGGCTCGAACCAGGCCCAGCAGCCGTTGGCTTCGCAGGCTTGGGCCAGGGCGTCCCAGGCGGTCATGCCTGGTTCGATCTCCACCTTTTCCTTGGCTCCCGTGGCTTCCACCCGCACCTGCGACACGCCAAGGGGCCGCACGGCCAGGTCCACGACCTCGGTCAATGTGGCCTTGCGCCGCGTAAAAATGGGAGCCGAGCAATCCACCAGCACGGCCGCCCCGTCCCGGCCGGAAATGGCCAGAGCGTTGGTGCCCTTGGCTACCTCGCGCTCGATGCGGTCAATGCGGCCGGTCAGCACCACGTCTTGCCCCAGGCAGACGTCCACGGCGGCCCAGGGCTTGACCGTGTCGGGCAAGGCGTCGGCCGGGATGCCAAGCGTCACCTGCCAGGCGTC
>JAEZEM010000117.1 GCA_023417745.1 Pseudomonadota bacterium | reverse complement strand
CCACGCAGTCGCGCACCGTCTCCATGACCGCGCCGGAGAAATTGACCGCCTTGGCCGGCGACAGGCGCTTGGTCACCACCCGGTACATCATGGCGTAGGTGATGCGCACGCCCTGGGGACAGGGCTGACAGTATTCGCAGCGCCGGCAAAAGCGCGACCCGAGTTCGTCCCGGTAGGCTTGGGCCTTGGCCGCGTCCTCCTCGGTCCAGACCGGTTCGCCCGAAAACACGGACACGGCCTGCTCCACCTGCTCGGCCTGATCGCAGCCGCACAGAACGAGCACATCTTTTTCCCGGCGCAGGAAACGCAAGGCCACCTCGCCGTCGTCGAGCATGCCGCCGGCAAAGGGCTTCATGACCAGGATGCCCATGCCCTTGGCCCGGGCTTCGGGAAAGAGGTTTTCGGCGGCCTCGGTCTCGACGATGTTGAAAGGAAACTGGATGGTGGCGAAAAGGCCGGTGGCCACGAGTTTTCGGGCCATGTCCAGGCTGTGGGAGGTGATGCCGATGTGGCGAATCTTGCCCTGCTCCCGGGCTTTGACCAGGGCTTGCATGGCCCCGTCCGGACCGAAAAGCGTTTCGTAGTCCTCGGGGCTGGAGACCTGATGGGGCTGGTAGAGGTCGATATGGTCGGTACGAAGGCGCGTGAGGCTCAATTCCAGTTCGGCCATGGCCTCCTTGGCCCGGCGCATGCCGGTTTTGGTGGCGATGACCACCTTGTCCCGGATACCCTCGAAGGCCAGTCCCATTTTTTCTTCGCTGTCCATGTACCGGTTGGCGGTGTCGAAAAAGGTGATGCCGCGCTCCAGGGCCAGGCGCATGAGGCTGGCGGCCTCGTCGCGGCCAAGGCGGATGATGGGGATGCCGCCGAAACCGATGGCCGCGGTTTCGATGCCGGTCTGTCCGAGGCGGATGGTGTGCATGGGACGGCTCCTTTGGCCGCCCGGACGGCGGCGAGTTGGCGGTTCGGTTCGTGTTGTGACGCCGGCCTTGGCGGCTGTCAATGCGTGGGACTGGCTGGGCCGTCCTGGCCGAGTCTTTGGCCGGCGGCCTCGAAATGCAAACTGATCGCCACGCCCGTCAGGCACAGCCCGCCGGCCAGGGCAATGGCCATGGGCGCGCCAAGCAGGCTGGCCGCGCCGCCGGCCAAGAGCGACCCGAAGGGAGCCATGCCGACCAGAGTGACGGCATACAGGGCCATGACCCGCCCCCGCATGGCGTCCGGGGTGCGCAATTGGAGAATGGTGTTGGAGGCGGCGAAAAAGAGAATCAGGCAAAAGCCCAGGGCCACGGCCACGGCGGCCGAGAGGGCAAAACTGCGGGAAGCGGCAAAGGCCATCATGCAAAGCCCCACCCCAAGTCCGCAGACCGCCCGCCAGCGCGACAGGCCCCGGCTTTCGCGCCGCAGAGCCAGGGTCACGGCCGCGACCACGCTGCCCGCGCCCATGGAGGCCGTCATGAAGCCCAGCTCCCGCGCGCCCTGGCCAAGGACCGCGTTGACCATCACCGGCAGCAGCACCATGACCACCGAGACGAAAAGGCTCACCACCACCAGGGCGCTTAAGATGGCGCGGATTTTCCCATCGCCGTAGGCGTAGGCCAGCCCCTGGCGGATGGCCCCGCCGGCCGGCGGGCAGGCTGCTCCGGTCGCGGCCGGCGGCAGGCGCATGGCGGCCAGGGCGACGATGACGGCCAAGTAACTTACGCCGTTTACAAAGAAGCACCAGCCCTCGCCGATGGCAGCCACGAGCAGGCCGGCCAGGGCCGGACCCAGCACCCGGGCGCTGTTGAACATGGACGAGTTGAGCGCAATGGCGTTGTGCAGGTCGTCGCGGCCCACCATGTCCACCACGAAGGCTTGGCGCGTGGGCATCTCCACGGCGTTGACCAGTCCAAGAAAGGCGGCCAAGCCGATGACCTGCCACAGGGCGGCCGTGCCGGAAAGGGTCAGCCAGGCCAGGGTCAGGGCCTGGACCATGGCGGCGGCCTGGGCCAGGATGAGGATGCGCCGCTTGTTGCCCCGGTCGGCTAAGCAGCCGCCCCAAAGGCCGAAGACAAAGACCGGAATATGGCTGGCAAAGCCGGTCAGCCCCAAGGCCAGGCTTGATCCGGTCAGGCGGTAGACCAGCCAGGACACGGCCACGGACTGCATCCAGGTGCCGGTCAGGGAGATGAACTGGCCGGCGAAAAAAAGCCGGAAATTGCGGTGGCGAAACGAGCGCAACAGCAATTCCCGGGCGTTGGCGTTTGGCGTCGTCATGGAGAACGAAAAGACGCGCGAGGCCAGACCGGCGACGGTACGGCCTGGCGGCGCGCTAGGCGCTGGACGCGCCGTTGTCCTGGGGCTGGGTGAACAGCGTGTGCAAAAGACGCATGCTGGTGGTGACGAGTTCCACGTCGTTCGGCTCCAGCCGGGCGAGCTTGGCGGCAAAGGAGGCCTTCACCGCTTCCCGGGCCTTGGCCAGAATGGCATGGCCTGGCTCGGTCAGGCCCAGGCGCACCCGACGACGGTCCTGGGCGTCCGGGGTGCGTTCGATAAATCCCCGGTAGGTCAGGGTATCGACGAGCTTGGACATTGAAGGCAGGGACACGCCGATGTACTCGGCCAGATCGGTGAGGTTGGAGCCGGGATTGTGCCGCAAAAAAGCCAGGCTGCGCAGTTCCGGCACGCGCAGGTCCGGGGCGCTTTGGCTGCGCATGGTGCGCCGCAGATCCTGCATGACAAGCGGCATGACGTCGAGCAGCTCGCGGGCGCAGGTGTCGAGTGGATCGGTCATGGCGGTACCCTTGGATTAATAGTTAGCTTAAGAAACAGTAAGTCGAGGACAGAACCGCGTCAAGGCCGCTTTACGAGGATGGCAATAAGTCGGCGTCCATGTGGGAGGCCGGCGGCAGTCCCAGGCTTCGGCAGACCGTGGCGGCGAGACGTGTTTGCGACACGCCGTCGGCTGCGGCCAGGGGCAGGTTGGAAAAAAGCGAACCCGGCACAAAGGAAGCATCCACGCAATGGTCGCCGGACCATTTCTGGCGGTTGTCGGCAAAGACCTCGCCCCCTGTGCCGCCGATGACCGAGGTCCAGGCCAGGCGGTACGGCGGCCGGCAGCCGACGATGAGGTCCGGGGCCGCCTCGGCCAGGGGGCCGCTGTAGAGGGCTTCCCGGCGGTGGACAGTGGCGATGGGCGAGCCCGGACCGTCGGCCAGGGCGGCAAGTCTGGCGGCCAGTTCCCCGGCCAGGGCGTTGGCCTCGCCCGGCGGCACGACGCCCTGCTGCTCACGGCCGGCCACATTGAGGCACACCGAGCCGAAACCCAGAGCAAAGGCCCGGGTGGCTGACCAGTCCACATGGCGGAACAGTTCTCCGCTGTCGGCCGGGTCGTGAGGTTTGAGCGCCATGTAGCCTTGGCGCACGAGCCAGGCATTGAGGCTGATCGACCGGGTGTAGGAACAAAAGCCGTGGTCCGAGCAGACGAAAAGCGCCGTGTCGTCGCCGGCCGCGTCCATGACCTTGCCCACCACGGCGTCCATGCGGGCCAGGTGGTCGTCGATGACCGGCCCCAGGCGCGCCGCCTCGGCCGGGTCATAGAGCGGATGCGTCGGATCGGCCAGCCGCCAGAAGCAGTGCTGGATGCGGTCGGAAGTGTCGAAGACCACGGACAGCAAACCCTCACGGAATCGGCCCAGCTCAAAGTCGAGCATGGCCTCGCGCTCGCGGGTCACGTCGTCGCACAGGGCCAAAAACGCCTCGTCGGTCATGACGCCGTCGGTCAGTCCCTTGGTCTCTTCGGGCATGCCCAAGGTGGAATAGGGTCCGCCAAGGGCGTCGGCCAATTCGGCGGCGTAGCCGGCCGGCACGGCGATGGGCAGGCATGGCTCGGCCGGGTCGATCTGGATGGGGCCGAGGTAGAGCTCCAAGGGGTCCAGCCGGCCCAGCCACAGCCGGGCCAGACCGGCCACGGGAGCGTCCTGCCCGGTTTCAAACCGCACGGAAAGATAGGGCGACCACTGCCCCGGCCCAAGGCTCCCGGACTGGCCGCACAGCGTATAGTCCAGGCGGCCGTCCTGCCGGGCCAGGGCCAAGGGGATCACGGCCGGGGTTTTGCGGCCGGCGACCACGGCCATGGGACCTTCCACGGCCAGGGTGGCCTTGCCGTCGGTAAACCGCACGGGCACGAACCGGCCCCGGCCGCCTTGGCTGGCGGCTTCTTCGGCGTACTGGACATAGTTGCCAAGCCGCCCTTTAACGTCGGGCGCGCCGAGTCCGGACAGGACCGTTGCCTGGCCAAAGGCCGGCGGATAGCTCACCGGCCAGCGCACGACGGTGGTCGGCAGCCCGGCCTTGGCCGCAACCTCGAAAAAGGTCTCGCAGTCATAGGCCGGCAGCGGCGCGCCGCCCGGACCGGGACGCGTCAGCGACAGTCGCGGCAGATAGGTCCCCGGGGCGCGCACGATGAAGTCGAAAATGCCGTGGCGGCCGGGATTGGTGCCGGTGGCCAGGCTCGTCCAGGCCACCGGACTCTGGGCCGGACTGGACGTGGCCAGGGCGACAAAACGTCCGCTCCCCGCCAGCCGGGTCAGATGGGGCAGCCGACCGGCGGCCAGCAGCCGGCGACACAGGCTCGGATCAAGGCCGTCGATGCCAAGGACGATGGCTTTGCGAAAGGGCTTTGGCGACATGGAGTTCCTGTTCGGCGACGCTCTGTCTATCGAAAACGGTTCTCCGTATAGCAAAAAACGTGTCGTCTGCCCAGCACCGAGAAAGCCACGATCTCAGGCCCGGCTGGCCAGATAGGCCAGGGCGCGCATGGCCGCCGCCCGCCCCTCGGCCACGGATTCGTCCAGAGGTTTGGGGCCAAGGCACAGGCCGGCGGCAAAAAGGCCGGGCCGGGGCAGGTCCACCGGTGCGAACACGGGCTGGGCCGGGGCGAAAAAGTTCAAGTGGCCGCGCGGCAGGTCAAAGAGCCCGGCCAGTTCGTCCAGACCGGATGGAACCAAGGGGGCGGCCAGGATGACTACGTCGGGCCGTAACCGGACCTCGCAGCCGAGAAGCCGGTCGAAACCGGCCACGACGAGGTCCGGCCCCAACCGCTCCACCTGGGCCGGCGAGGCGGCGGCGTGGCGGAAAAAGGCCACGCCCAGCCGCCGGGCCTCGGTATACAGGGATTCGAACCGGCCGTAGGCGGTGATGTCGCGGTGGAAGACGGCCACCTGGGCGTCGGGCCGGGCTTTCTTGAGTTCCACGGCCGCTTGCAGGGCCTGGGCGCAGCAGGTCCGGGCGCAGGCGTCGTAGCCGCCCGGCCCTTGGCGCGAGCCCACGCACTGGATGAAGGCGGCGAGCCTGGGCGCTTCGTCCGGGCCGGGATGCTGTCGTCGCCAGTTCTCGAATTCGAGCTGGGTCATGACGCGCGGGTCGCGGCCGTAGAGATGGCTGTCCACCCGAGCTTCGGCCCCGCCCAGGGCCAGCACGGCCGCGCCAAAGGCGACGGGCCGTCGGCCAGCCGGCGTTTCCGCTTCGCCGGTCCAGCCGCCGGCCTGGCCGGACAACCCGACCAGCCGAGCGCCGCAAAGCACCTCGATGTCCGGATGGGCCGTGACCGCCTCGGCCATGGTGGCCACAGCCTGCCGGGTGTCGCTGCCCTTCCAGACCGTCGGATGCTTGCGGGGGTTGCCGCCCAGGGCGTCGGCTTTTTCCAGGAGCACGACCGAAACGCCGCTCTCGGCCAGCCCCAGGGCGCAAGCCAGCCCGGCCGCTCCACCGCCGACCACCAGCACGGCCGGCGTGTCGAGTCTGGCGCCTGGCATGGGAGCGCAGGCCAAGGCCTCCAGGGCGGCAGCCGAGCCTTGCACCGTGGCCATGGCCGCATCAGCCGGGCCGGACGCGCCGCCGGCCACGAACAGGCCCGGCCGGTTGGTCAGGGCCGGGGCAAAGGGGTTTGTCGGCACAAAACCCTGCTTATCCGTCTCCAGGCCGCAGGCCGCCGCCAGCTCCCGGCCCTGGGGCGAGGGGCCTAGACCCACGGCCAGCACGGCCAGATCGACCTGCTCCTGGACTTCGGCCCCCTGCTCGTTAACAAGGCGAAAGACCACGCCCCGTCCCTCCGGGCCGGCTTCCAGGGTATGGGGCCGGGCATAGCGCACGGCCACGCCCGAGGCTTCGGCCGCATTGAGCGCGGCCTGGGCTCCCGGGGCGTGGACACGCAGGTCCATGGCGTAAATGTCGCGCCGCACCCCGGGCAAGGCCAGGGCCTGGCGCAAGGAAACGGCGCAGCACAGGCTGGAGCAGGCCGGACGTTCCTCCGGCCGGCGCATCCGCGAGCCCACGCACTGGATAAAGGCCACCGAAATCGGCGGCGCATCGTCGGACGGCCGGCGCACGCGGCCAGCCGCCAGCATGGTTTCGAGTTCGATGCTGGTGACGACGTCGGCGACCGGGCCATAGCCCAAAAAGTCGAGTCCGCCCGGGTGGTACGGAACCAAACCCGTGGCCAGGACCAGGGCGGCGGCGCGCAGTTCCAGTTGCCCCGCTGCATCGGCCTGACGGACCGTGAGCACAAGGTCCCCGGGGGTGCCTGTTACGCCCAGCAGGCGGCAGCCGGCCAGCAAGCGGATGCGCGGCTGGGCGGCCACGGCTTGGGCCATGGCGTCCAGGGCCGGCCCGGCCGGTTGCCCGGTCTGGACCAGGGCGGTCAGATGCCTGGCCGCGCCGCCAAGCATCGGCCCGGCGTCGATAAGCAGGACCTCGCGTCCGGCCGTCGCCAAGTCTAGGGCGGCGCGCAGGCCGGCCGGGCCGCCGCCGGCCACGGCCACGGGCAGGATGTCTTGCTGCTGCATATCAAAAGCCTCCATCGAGTTCGGCCTCGAAATGCTGGCGCTGCACCCGAAAGCGTTCGCTGGCCGCCTCGACTTCCGACGCCGTCCAGGGGGTTTCGATCATGGTCTCGGCCACGAGCTGCCAGAGATATTTGACTTCGTAGCGGCAGCGGCCGGGATAGAACCGGGGCAGGCGCTTTTGCAGCTGGTCGCGGCAGTTGGCGCAGCCGACCACCACCACGTCGGCCCGGCAAGCTTCAAGCTGCTCCACCTTGAACCGGCCGTGGGCAGCGGATTCCTTTTCAAAGGGCATGGGCCAATTGCCGCCGCCGGCGCCGCAGCAATAGTTGTTGGCCCGGTCCGGGGACATGGCGACGACGTTTTCGGCCCCCACGCAGGCGGCCAGGATGGCCCGTGGTTCGTCGTAATAGCCTTTGCCGAAATGGCGTTCCAGTTCGCGGCCGTGTTTGCAGGCGTCATGCCAGACATAGCTCCGGCCGGCGTTGCGGGAGGGATCGAGTTTAATGCGGCCCGAGGCGATGCGGTCCAGGAGGTAGTCGTAGAAATACACGGCGTCCACTTGTCGGGAAGGATCTTCCAGGGCGCAGGTGGTCAGCCCCAGGCGACAACCATAGGAGCCGCCGCCGCAGTCCGGGATGAAAAGCCGCGCCGCGCCGAGGCTGCGCATGAGGTCGAGCTTGCGCCGGGCCAGGACCAGGGAGACGTCGGCGTTGCCGGTGAAAAGCCCCCAGTCCTCGGCTTCCCAGTTGCGCGACGGCACGGTCCAGTCCTCGCGGGCGTTGTAGAAGATGCGCCACCACCACTTGAGGTCGTCGAAGTCGCCGAACACTTCCTTGGAATTGAGAAAAACGAGCAGTTCGGCGCTTTTCTTGTCCACGGGCACGTAAAAGCCCGGGCATTCCTCCTCAGCCAGTTCGCCGCCGATGTCGGCCAGGGTGTCGAGATAGTCTTCCAGAGGGATGGCCAGGGTGTTGCCGGTCTCCAGCACCGAGGCCACACCCTTCTCCAAGGTTCCGGGCACGGTCGAGCGTGGGGCCAGGCCGCGCAGCAGGGCAAAGACGGCCGGCAGATCAATGCCCATGGGGCAGACATGGGAGCAGCGGCCGCAGGTGGTGCAGACCCAGGGAAAGGCCGAGGCGATCACTTCGGCTTCGCGGCCCATGGCCACCAGCCGTATGGCCGTGCGCGGATCAAAGCCTTCCATGCCCGGCGTGCCCGGGATGGGGCAACCGCTGGCGCAGGCTCCGCAGCCCAGGCAAGACCGGACGTCCAGGGCGCGCAGCCGGTCCTCGGGTTCCGGCAGGGCGGCGGCGAGATCGAGCAGTTCCATGATGGTCTCCTGGCGCGAGCATCCAAGGGAAATGCGCCGCAGACGCAAGGCGGCATTGCCGGAAAAAGCAACGGTTTCGTGAAGAAAGCGTTGTCCAGGCAGCCGAAAGAGCGTCTGCGGCAGCTTTGTCTGACGAAGATAACATGCAGGAAAATAAATTAAAATTGGCTTTTTGAAGGCTTGTCTGGCCAGATTGTCGAGAGCTTTGAATTTACGGAACAAAATGGGGGAAATAAAAACTGGGGGCTGTCTCCTCGTGCGCTTCACCAAGAAGACCGAATGATTTTGCGTCTGCCCGCGCTGGTTCTGATAGGCCCCGTCAGCGCAGCGTCAGCCAACGTAGCCAGATGAGCAACCTCTCAGCGTGGCCGACAGTGAGATCACTGTAACGAACACTTTTCGTTGCTGGCGACCTGGGGGGATGCTCCCCCAGACCGCCCGCAACGGTGGTTACCATCCAGCGGCAACGACGGCCTTTTAGGCTTTCCAACCGTCGGAGAGCCTCCACGCAACCCCTTTAAACCTTTCTCCATACGGGGGGTCTGGGGGCCTCTTAATAAAAAAAAGCGCACCGGGCGACCGGCGCGCTTTGAATATTCGCTATCTCCAACAATCTACAACATAGCTTGCAACATGGCCATGGGCGTGGCCGAGGGGAGCTTGATGCGCCGGTCGGCCAGGGCTTTTTCGGCGATGCGGGTGAGCCATTCCCGGGAGGTGGTCAGGCTCTGGAAGGTCAGCCAGCCGCGCCCGGTCTCGTCGGTGGCCAGACCGTAGCCGGTCAGTTCCACCCGGATGGGTTCGCTCTCGCCCAGGGGCAGGACGTCCACGCGCACCGAGCGTTCGCCGCTTTTGATCTCCAGGGCCAGCACCTCGCCGTAGGGGGCGAGGAACGGCTTGGCGGCCGAGAGCAGCAACTTGGACAGGGACTTGTCCTTGGCCGAGGCCAGATCGATGTTGAAGCTCATGGGCGACTACCAGGACAGGGCCAGGGACACGTCGTCCAGGCAGGTTTTGAGTCCCTCGCCGCAGGGCGGAATGATGTAGTTGCCGTCGAAACAGGCCATGCAGTACGGCGGTTCCTGGCTGTTGCCGCGAACCGACTCCAAAAGGCCTTCGATGGAGAGGTAGTGCAGGGAATCCAGGCCAATGAAACGGGCGATGTCATCCACGGACTGGTGGGCGGCGATGAGCTCACCCTTGGAGGAGAAGTCGATGCCGTAGAAGCACGGGTAGCGGATGGGCGGGCAGGACACGCGCATGTGGATCTCGCGGGCGCCGAGTTCGCGCAGGCGTTTGACCCGGGTGCGGATGGTGGTGCCGCGCACGATGGAGTCCTCGACGATGAGGATGCGCTTGCCCTTGATCATGCTCTTGACCGGATTGAGCTTCACCCGGACGCTGAAATCGCGCATGTCCTGGGAGGGCTGGATGAAGGTGCGGCCCACGTAGTGGTTGCGCACCATGCTCATCTCAAAGGGCAGGCCCGAGGCCTGGGAATAGCCGATGGCGGCATAGAAGCCCGAATCCGGGAACGGCATGACGTAGTCGGCGTCCACCGGCGCTTCATGGGCCAGGGTGCAGCCCATCTGCTTGCGGCGTTCGTAGACCACCTCGCCGAAGACCTCGGAGTCGGGCCGGGCGAAGTAGATGAGTTCGAACACGCACTGGCGCACGGGCTGGGGATCGCAGATGCGATACGACTGGAGCCGGCGATCCTGGATGACGAGCATTTCGCCCGGGGCCACCGAGCGGATGGCCTCGGCCTCCATGAGGTCGAAGGCGCAGGTCTCGGAGGCCAGCACGTAGGCGTCGCCCATGCGGCCGAGCATGAGCGGCCGGATGCCGTGGGGATCGCGTACGGCGATGATCTTGTCGTTGCACAAAAGGAGCAAGGAATAGGAGCCCTTGACCTTGTTGCAAGCCTTGATGACAGCTTCTTCCAGGGAACAGCTGTTTAAGTACTTGGCGATGAGGTGGACGATGACCTCGGAGTCGATGGTGGTCTGGAAGATGGAGCCGCTGGCTTCCAGTTCCTCGCGCAGCTCCATGGTGTTGACCAGGTTGCCGTTGTGGGCGATGGCGAGGTTGTAGTTGCCAAAGCGCACCAAAAACGGCTGGCAGTTGCGTAGAAGCGACGCGCCGGTGGTGGAATAGCGGATATGCCCCACCGCCACCGTGCCCTTGAGTTCCTTGCCCAGGTGGCGTTCGCTGAACACGTCGGCGACCAGGCCCATGCCGCGCTGTTCGCGGATGCGCGTGCCGTCCCAGGTGACGATGCCGGCGGACTCCTGCCCGCGATGCTGCAGGGCGTAGAGGCCGAAGTAGGTCATCCGCGCGGCCTCGGGGTGGCCGTAGATGCCGAATAGTCCGCAATATTCCTTTTTCATGACGCGCCGCCCGGGGCCTAGTTGGCCCCGTAGTACTCCTGCAAGCTTTTCACGGTGAGTCCGGCTCCGCGCAGTTCGCGGATGGCCTGGGCCATGGCCCGGGCTCCGGCGGCGGTGGTGGTGTACGGGATGCCGTACAAAAGCGCCGTCTGCCGGATGGACATGGAATCGCGCACGGTGCGCTTGTCGGACACGAGGTTGACCACCAGATCGACCTCGCGGTT
>JAEZEM010000098.1 GCA_023417745.1 Pseudomonadota bacterium | reverse complement strand
TCGGCGGCCAGCCGGTCCCAAATGTGATCGTCGGTCCAGAAGCGGCCTTGGCCCTTGGGCGGCCGGCCGGTCTTGTAGTCGAGGATGACGACGCCGTCTTCGCGCTGATCGATGCGGTCGGCCCGGCCGGTCAGAGGGAAGGTCCGGCCGCCGGTTTCGAGGCTGGCGGTCAGGTCGGTTTCCAGGGCCAGGATGGTGGTGCGGGGCGTGGCGGCGACGGCTTCGGCCAGTTTGGCCCGGCCGGTGCGGGTGAGCAGCAGTTGCCCGTCGGGCGGCAGGGCGGCGAAGGCGGCGTGGTCAGCCAACCGGGTTTCGAACAGGTCGGCCAGGGCCGTGGCGTCGAGGTCGGCGGCGTCGATGTCGCGGTTGAGATAGGGCGTGAAGAAGTCGCGCAGCACCTCGTGGACCACCTCGCCCACGGCCGCCCGATCGCCTTCCTCGGCTACCTCGGCCAGGGGGGACAGCGGCGACAGGTAGCGGTAGAAAAAGCGCAACGGGCAGGCGATGTAGGCGTCGAAAAAGCTGGCCGAGAGCTTTTGGGTTTCGAGATAGGCGGCCAGCCGGGCGGCCACTTCCCCGGTGACCGGCACGGCGACGTCGCTTGACGGGATGGGGCAAGGCGGCAGGCGCAGGATGGAAACCGGCGGCTCGCCGGGCCTTAGCACCCGGCCCAGGCGTTTTTCCTCTTCCCACAGGAGTTGTTCCACGAACCGGCTGCGGCCGGGCTTGTCCTCGAACAGCCCGGACCCGGGCGAGCCGGTGCGGTAGAAGACGGTGATCTCCTCGGCCCCGAAAAAGAGCCGGTAGAGGTTGTAGGCGGCGACCAGATCGCGCTCCCGGGAATCGGGCAGGCCCATAAGCCGGCGCAGCGTGTCGGGCAGCAGCGGATCGTAGCGCGGCGCGCCGGGCAGCTTGGCTTCCACGGCGTCGAGGAGAAACAGGCGCTTGAAGGATAAAAGGCGCGTTTCCAGGACGCCGAGCACTTGCAGGCCGGTCAGCGGCTCGGCTTCGAAGGGGGCGCGCTCGTCGGCCAGCAGCCGGCGCAGCAGGGCGAAAAGCGTCGGGGCCGGCAGCGCGGCGTCGGCCAGGCGGCCGGAAGTCAGGGCCGGCACGATGCCGGCGGCCAGGCGAAACAGGCATTCGGCGTCGATGAGAAAGCGTTCCCAGGCGTCGCCGCAGTGTTCGGGGTCCAGCAGCAGATCGCACAGCCCGGCCAGGGCGTTGCCCAGGGCGCGCGGCGTGTCCACGGCGTCGAAAGAGGCCAGGCAGACGTCCAGAACCCGCCCGGCCAGGGCCAGGGCTTCGGGGCTTGGCGGCTCGTCGTCCTCGCCGCCGGCCAGGGGCAGGGCCAGGGGATCGACGTAGGCCCCGCCCTGGCGGATGGCCGCTTCCAGGCCGTGGAACACGGCCCGAAGCGGTTCGGCCGCGTCCAGGCGCAACATCTTGAGATAGGGATGGCGCAACAGCGCGATCAGTTCGCGCCAGTGGTAGCGGCCGCGCTCCAGCCGGGTTTCCTGCAGGGCCAAGATGGTTTCCAGCAGCCGGGCCAGGGACGAGCGGGCCAGCGGATAGCCCATGGAGATGTTGACGTCGCGCCGGGGCAGGATGTGGAGCACGGGGCTTAAAAGCCCGGTGTCGGGCAGGACGATGGCCGTGGACTCCAGGTCCGCGGCCTCGCCCAGCGCCTCTTCCAGCCCCTTGAGCTCGGCGTGGAGGTCGTGGGCCTCGATGAAGCGCAGCTTTTTCGAGGACAGGTTGGCGGCGTCGGCGTCCAACATCAGCGTTCCCCGGGCGGGATCGGCCTTGGCCTTCAGTTTGCGCGCCTTGCCCTCGCTCAGGACCACGGCCTTGGCTTTCCAGTCGTTAAGCAGCCGCTTGTGCTCGCGGCAGGCGAAATGGACCGGCCGGCCGCCGTCGGCCAGGGCCGGGTCGGCGTGCCAGATCAGCTCCAGCAGGCCTTTTTGCCACAGCGTCTGGAAAAGCGTTTTTTCCGCTCCGGTCAGCACGGCAAAGCCGCAGGCGAAAAGGCGTTTGTTGGCGAACCGTGCGGCCACGGCCGGGGCGTTTTCGGCGGTAAGCGCCGCCAGCAGCCCGGGCGTGCCCAGGCCTTCGTCCAGCAGGCGCTGCCGGTAGCGACGGTGGATGGCCCCAAGGCGTCCGAGCAGCGCCACGGCCGGGGCCAGGACCTGGCCTTCCAGATGGGCCATGTCCTGGCCCTGGACGCCCTGGCGGAAAAGCTCCTCCATGATTTCGGCCAGTTCCAGGCCCCAGGGGAAAAAGTCGGTGATGTCGGCCGGGAAGGCTTCTTCCTGCGAAGCCGTGGCGGCGATGTCGCGCACGATGTCGTGGAGGATGGCCACCCGGTCCAGGGCGTCGAGCATGACCGGCGGGACCGGGGCCTGCTCGGCCCCCAGGGCGGAGGTCCATTCGCCCACGGCGGCGATTTCGGGCAGAAGCAGCGGCTTGGGCAGCCCGGGCAACTCGGCCAGCCGGTCGCAGAGATGGCGGGCGGCCCGGCGCAGGGGGAAAAGGACCACCACGTCGGTGAAGTCGCCCCCGGTGGCGGCGACCAGCCGCCGGGCCAGGGCGGCGAAGAATTCCTCGGTCCAGGGGATGACGCTGACAGGGGCTTTCACGAGCGGATCTCCACGGGGCGGCATTCCCGACGGTCGAGGTAGAGGAGAAAGCCGGCGGTCGGGGCCTCGGCCAGGCCCGGCAGGCGGCGGATGAGGCCGACGTAGCGGCGCACCTGGGTCTCGTGGTCGGCGGCCGGCCGGCCGGTCTTGAAGTCGGCCACGAGGATGGCGTCTGGCGAGGCGGCGAACAGGTCGGGCCGGTGGCGCGACCCGTCGGCGTCCAAAAGCTCGCGCTCGGGCAGCCCCGCGACAAAGGCCGGGCGCAGGGCGTCAAGACCGGCCAGCCAGACAAGCATGTCGGCCAGTTCGGGGGCCAGAGCGGCCCGAAGGCCCGGGTCCAGCCGGGCCGGCCCCAGGGCCATGGCCACGGCCCGGGCGGCGGCCGGGGCGGGAGCGGCCGGATCGAAACCGGCCCGCACAAAGGCTTCGGCGGCGGCGTGGGCCAGTTCGCCTCGCCGTTTTTCCGAAAAGCGCATGGACTCGCGGATGTCGCGGGCCACGTTGCGAAACACCTTGACCCGGGGCAGCCAGTCCATGGGCGGCCCGGGTTCCACCAGGACCGGTTCGGGGGGCGGCGTGGGGCAGGCGGCCGGGGCGGCGGCCGGAGTTTGCGGCGGCGCGCCGATGGCGATGGGCGGGCCGTCAGCCGGATCGTGGCCCAGGCCAGCAAACAGTCCGGCCATGGCCCGGGGCAGGGGGTAGCTGGCCTTGTCGCGCAGCGGCCCATGGCCCGGCACAAAGGCGTGCAGCTCGATTTCGGGCCGGGTCCAGGCGACATAGAGCAGATGGAGCTGCTCGGCCAGTTCCCTGGCCCGGCGTCTGGCATAGTCCAGCCCAAGGCCCGGCTGGTCCGGCACAAGCAGCCGGCCTTCGGGGAAATCGGCCGTGACCAGGGCCGGATTTTTGTTGTCGGTGTGGAAATGGTGGTAGGGCACGACCACGGCCGGGAATTGCAGCCCCTTGGCCTTGTGGATGGTCATAACCCGCACGGCCCCGGCGTTTTCCGGCTGGGGCACGGTCTCGCCTTCGCCCTTGTCGTTCCAGAATTCCAGCAAAGCGGAGATGCACGCCCGGCCGTCGGTTTCGGCCAGATCGGCGATTTCGAGGAAACGGCGGATAAAGGCCTCGTCGGCCGGCCGGCGTTCGATGAGCCGGTAGCCCGAAACCACCGAGCGCAGGATGTCGTAGGGCGAGGCCACGCCGGACTGGCGCAGGTAGGGC
>JAEZEM010000063.1 GCA_023417745.1 Pseudomonadota bacterium | reverse complement strand
GGCGGCGGCCAAGGCGGCCTCGGCGTCGCAGTGGAGCAGGGCGTTTATTTTCGGCTCGGTGGCCTCGATGCGGGCGAGGCAGGCGCTGGTGGCCTCGACGGCGGAGAGTTCCTTGCGGGCGAGCTTGGCACGTACTTCGGTCAGGGACAGGGTGGTGATGTCGGACATGATGCTTCCTTTCGCGCTATGCGGACGCGTTTGCCGCGCGGGAGTCGTTCAAGGCGCCGATGACGGCCGGCAGGGCGCGTAGCGCCGCTTCGCCGGTTTCGCTGACGGGAACGTTGATGGCGTTTTTCCCGGTCATGGCGTGGCCCAACTGCTTAAGCGCCGTTTCCAGGCGTTTTTTGAGGTCCGGCAGGCTGCCCATGTATTCGGTCGTAAACTGCAAGACAGGACCGGCCGGCTTGCCGAAGGCGTAGGTCAACCATTTGTCGCCAAGGGCGCATTTGACGGAAAAATTCGTGATCCCCGGTTCGACGCGGTGTCCATGTTCCATGGCGCAGGCGACGACGGCTTCGAAAGCCGTCTTGTTGGGGTACGCCGCAAGCAAGCTCTCCAGTGATTCGTGCTTGCGTTTGGTCGCCGACTTGTCGGCCAACGCCCGTTCGTTTTGTCCGATGACGCTGGGGACAAAGGCCCGTAGCGCATGGTTTTTGCCGACGAACTGTTTGATTTCAACGCCGAGGATTTCCACGTCTTCCATCTTGGCGTTGAGAAATTCGATGACGCGCCGCAACTCCTTGGGGATGGCGTCGGAGACAAACAGCAACCGTATCCGGCCCTGGGCCACGTTGGCGTCCGCCGTTTCCCAGAAAGCGTCCTGCTCCTCGTCGGTGGGGAGTTCCGGCAGTTGCAGCAGGCTGCGTAAGGCCTCTTCCAGCGACTTTTTCCCCGCCCCCGCTGTCTCTGTGGCCAGGGAGCGGAGTTTTCCCTTGGGCCAATAGGCCGTGGCGTTGGCGGCGTAGTCGAGCATCTGGCCCATCACTTCCCGGCGCAGCCGCCGGTCCGAACTCCGCTTGCATTCGACCAGGGTCGGCACCGCGTCCTGATCGACAAACACATGGTCCAGAGACCAGAAATCGCCGCTGTCCGGCTGGCAGGGCACGCCGGCCTCGCGTTTGACAAGCAGCCAACGGCGGGGGCTGTCGGGATTAATCTGCCAGCCCGGCAGAAGGTCAGGCTGGGCGGCAAGGGACTCCTGGAGCAGGCTTTCAGCGTCGTAAGCCTGTTCTTCCATGGGCAACAGTTCGCCCCCGTCGCCGTTTAGCACATAGATTCTCGAACCGGACATCAGGCCGCTCTTGGCGTTTTGACTGGCGGGAAAACGTGCGCCTGCCGCCCCGCGCCTACACGATTTTGGGGACGATGAAGAACTGGCCGTCGGTGGCCGGGGCGTTGGCCAGGATCTGGTCGCGGGAGCAGCCCTTGGACGCCACGTCGGCCCGCATGGGCGTTTCATGGGTCACCGGGCTGTACAGCGGCTCCACGCCGGCCGTGTCGACCGAACCAAGCGTTTCCATGTAGGCCAGGATGTCGTCCATCTGGCCGGCAAAACGTTCGATCTTGTCGTCGTCCAGGCGCAGCCGCGCCAGCTTGACCACTTTGGCCGCGTCTTCGGAAGAGATGGGCATGACGTCGTTATCCTTGCGGTTGGGAAATCGAAATCGCCTGGCGATGGGCCGGAACCGGCGCGGCCGGCGCGGGCTGGCTGGGCTGGGCCGGAACGCCGGGCTGGCTGGGCGCGGCCGGGGCCGGCTGGGCCGGCGAATAGGACTGCTCGTTTTCCGGGGCCGGATTTTCCAGCGCCTTTTGCCGGATGGCGTTTAAGCGCTGGCGGAAGCCTTCGGGATCGAGCAGCACCGGTCCGGTGACCGAGGGCCTGAACAGATACATGGCCACATGGGCCTTGCCGTCGGGGCCGTAGGACAGCGGGGCCATGCTGAAATCCAGGCCGGTGACGGCCTGGGCCAGCCGGGCGCTGACGTCCTGGGGCGGCAACCCCTGGGGCAGGCGTCCCAGGCGCGCGGCCATGCGGGCGAAGTCGAAGCCCACGGCTTCCCACATGTCGGGATGCTCGACGCCCTGGGCGCGCATGGCGGCCACCAGCTGCTGGGTGGCTTGGCCCTGGTTTTCCGGCCACCAGGCTCCGGGGCATACGGCCAGACGGTAGTTCTGAATATTGATCTGGGCCTTGGTGGCGGCGGCCCGGTACAGGGCCTCGGTCCACAACTGCGGCCCGAGGATCAGCAGATCCTCGACGCGGTTTTTGAAAAAGGACGGCAGCACCTTGTCGGCCCTGGCCCATTCGTCGGGCAAAAATACCGCGCCAAAGCCCGGACGGCCGCCGCCGGTGTGCAGCATGTCGGCCACGGCGGTTTCCCAACTGGCCGGGTCCTGGGGATTGTAGACGCCGGTGGCGGTGATCTGCGCGCCGGCCTTGGACGCGGCCAGGGCAAAAGCGTCGCCCATGGTCTGGCCGTAGCGGTCGCCGGGACGCAGCACGGCGAACTGGTTGATGCCGTAGTCGCCGCCGGCCAGCCGCAGCAGGGCGTCGATTTCGTCCTCGGCGCTGGGGAAGAAGCGCCAGGCGTCCACACCTTCCCGGGCATCGCTGAGCGACGGCATGAAGGCCACGAACACGCGCGTCGGCAACATGCCGGCGGTTTCGAGTTCCTTAAGCGTCAGCCGGTGCATGGGGCCGCCGACCACGGTGACCTCGGGCGGCAGGTTGCGCACGGCGTCGAGCCAGCCCGGTTGGGTGGCGTCGATGACGTGGACGTCCAGGGGCGTGCCGGCTTTTTCCAGCTGTTCCTGGGCGGCCTTGACGCCCTTTTGCACCCGGCCGCCGAATTCCCTAAACGGGCCGCCAAGAGGCAGCAACATGGCGATGGAATTGGCGAAGGCCGGTTTGGGCGGCGGCGTGGGCTCGGGCTGGACCACCGGCGACGGAGGCGGCGTCGGCGTCGGCCCGGGAGCCGGCTGGGAAGAACCGAAAAAGCTCCCGGCGCAACCGGCGAGCGAAGCGGCGAGGAAACAGGCGACAAGCCCGGCCACCAGGCGCGGGGCGAAGGGGCGATGCGAGGTCGTGACGTTCATTGGGCGAACCGGGGTTTGGCGGCCGGGCCGCCGTGGCGTGAGGGCACAAAAAAAGCCCGACCCGTCCGGGGACGGGTCAGGCTTTTCGATACGCGCAATGGCCGGCGAAGGCAAGCCCGCGCGAGACTGGTCGTTATTTCACTTCGGTGTAGTCGGCGTCAACCACGTCATCGTCGCCGCCGGCCTTGCCGGCCTGATGGCCGCCGGCCGCGCCGGCCTGGGGACCGCCGGGCTGTCCGCCCTCTTCGGCCTTTTGCTGGTAGAGCTTTTCCGCCAGCTTGTGCGAGGCCTGAGACAGGTCGTCGGTGGCGCGCTTGATCGCGTCGGCGTCCTCGCCCTTGAGCGTCTCCTTGACGTTGTTGAGCTTGGCCTCGATCTCGCCCCGGGTGACGCCGTCGATCTTCTCGCCGAGTTCCGCCAGGGATTTCTCGGTGGTGTAGACCAGGGTGTCGGCCTGGTTGCGGATCTCAATAAGCGCCTGCTTCTTCTTGTCGTCCTCGGCGTGGGACTCGGCGTCCTTGATGAGCTTTTGGATGTCGGCTTCCGACAGGCCCGAGGAGGCCGTTATGCGGATGGACTGCTCCTTGCCGGTGCCGGTGTCCTTGGCCGAGACATTGACGATGCCGTTGGCGTCGATGTCAAAGGTGACCTCGATCTGGGGGATGCCGCGAGCCGCCGGCGGCAGGCCGGTGAGCTCGAAGCGGCCCAGGGTCATGTTGTCGCCGGCCATGGGCCGCTCGCCCTGGAGCACGTGGATGGACACCGAGGGCTGGTTGTCGGCCGCCGTGGTGAACACCTGGCTCTTGCGGGTCGGGATGGTGGTGTTGCGCTCGATGAGCTTGGTGAACACGCCGCCCAGGGTCTCGATGCCCAGCGACAGCGGGGTGACGTCCAGGAGCAGCACGTCTTTGACGTCGCCGGCCAGGATGCCGCCCTGGATGGCCGCGCCCATGGCCACGACCTCGTCGGGGTTGACCGAGCGGTTGGGCTCCTTGCCGAAGAACTCCTGCACGGTCTTGGAGACCAGCGGCATACGGGTCATGCCGCCGACCAGCACGACTTCGTCGATGTCGGAAGCCTTGAGGCCGGCGTCGGCCAGGGCCTTGCGGCAAGGCTCGACGGTGCGCTTGACCAGGTCGTCGACCAGGGATTCGAGCTTGCCCCGGGTGATCTTCACCATCATGTGCTTGGGACCGGAGGCGTCGGCCGTGATGAACGGCAGGTTGACCTCGGTCTCCATGGCGGTGGACAGTTCTTTCTTGGCTTTTTCGCCGGCTTCCTTGAGACGCTGCAGGGCCATGCGGTCCTGGGACAGGTCGATGCCGTTCTCTTTCTTGAACTCGTCGACCAGATAGCTGATGACGCGATGGTCGAAGTCTTCGCCGCCCAGGAAGGTGTCGCCGTTGGTGGCGCGCACTTCGACGACGTTGTCGCCGACTTCGAGGATGGAGATGTCGAACGTGCCGCCGCCAAGGTCGAAGACCGCGATCTTCTCGTTGGCCTTTCTATCAAAGCCATAGGCCAGGGACGCGGCCGTGGGCTCGTTGATGATGCGCTTGACCTCAAGGCCGGCGATGCGGCCGGCGTCCTTGGTGGCCTGGCGCTGGGCGTCGTTGAAGTAGGCCGGCACGGTGATGACGGCTTCGGTGACGGGCTCGCCGAGATAGGCCTCGGCGTCCTTTTTGAGTTTGCCGAGGATGATGGCCGAGATCTCGGCCGGGCTGTACTTCTTGCCCTCGACCTCGACATAGGCGTCGCCGCCCTGGCCCTCGACGATCTTGTAGGGGCAGTGCGCCAGCCAATGCGTGACCTCGGGGGCGTCGAAACGACGTCCCATGAGGCGCTTGATGGCGAAGATGGTGCGCTCGGGATTGGTCACGGCCTGGCGTTTGGCGATTTCGCCGACCAGCCGCTCTTTGGTAAAGGCCACGATGGACGGGGTGGTGCGTCCGCCTTCGGGGTTGGTGACGCACTTCGGGTCCTTGCCCTCCATGACATAAACGCAGGAGTTGGTGGTCCCGAGGTCGATCCCGATGATTTTACCCATATCAGCCTTTCCTCCTTATC
>JAEZEM010000039.1 GCA_023417745.1 Pseudomonadota bacterium | reverse complement strand
GAGATTGAGGATGCGAGAGGGAAACCCTTTTTGGAAAAAAGGGTTTCCCTCTCGCGCTCTCCCTTCCCCAAACCTTTCAACGGGGGGCTGGTCGTTCACAGGGAAGGTCATCGGGCTCCCCCGGATGGGGGGGTCCGGGGGGCCTCAGGCCCCCCGGCGGAGGGGTCCAGGGGAGGCAGCGCCTCCCCTGGCCGCCGGAGGCAGCACAACAGCGTCGCTGTCACAATATTCATGACATCCGGGTCGCGGGCGGCGAAATCGGGGTGCAGGCGGTCGGCCACGGCGGCGAAGGCGTCCTCGTCGCGGGCGTAGTCGAGCACCGAGACGTCGAAGCCGGCCCGGGCCAGGGCGGCGGCGTGGTCGTCGTAGCGCCAGCGCGGCAGATCGCCGGGATTGAGGAACCGGTTCCAGACCTTTTGGGAGAAAAGGAGGAAATGAAAGGGATATTTGAAAAAGTGGTCCCGGTAATCGACCCGGTGGAGCATGACGCCGCCGGGGGTCAGGATGCGGGCCAGTTCGGCGCAGAGAGCCGGCAGATCCCGGACATGTTCCAGCACCGAATTGGAAAGGACGACGTCCACGGAGGCATCGGGGATGGCGGCCAGGGTGTCGGTACGGAGCACGGTGTGGAATTTCACCTTGGGATGGGCCAGGACTTGCTGTTGCAGGTGCTTGGCGTCCAGGCCCACGTCGTGGCGGGCGTAGGGCTCCTGGCAGACCACCGAGGCCGCGCCCAGGCCGGCCAGGGCGTAGCCTACGCCGTTGGTCGCGCCGCAGCCGATTTCAACCAGGCGTTTGCCCGGCACGGCCAAGCCCAGCCGGGCCAGATCCTCGACGTAAGCCCGGGCCACGGCCACCGGGTCGGTGACGCCCTGGTTCACGCGGTAGTACGGCAGGCGAGAACCCCAGACGGCTAGGCGCTTTTCGGTGAAGAAAAACCGACGCAACACGCGCAGGGTCACATATTCGAAGCTGTCAAAACGCAAGGCGGCCTCCTCCCAGCTCCATGTGGCGCAACACCCAAAGATTCCAGAGAAAGAGCCGATGGTCGGCCCGGCCGGTCCGATGGGCGTCGAGACGCTGCTCGATGGCGGCGGCGGACAACGACGCTTCTACGGATGCGGGCGCGCCCATGGGCAGCCGCCCCTGGGCCAGCCAGCGGCCGATAGGCACGCCGAAGCCCTGCTTCTTGCGGTAGATGATGTCCCGGGGCAGGACCGGCTCCAGGGCTTTTTTGAGGATGTATTTGGTGGTCCCCCGGCGGAACTTGAGGCCGGCCGGCAGGGCGCGGACGTAGTCCACCAGCTCGATGTCCAGGAACGGCGCCCGGGCTTCCAGGGAGAACATCATGCCGGCCCGGTCGGTTTTGACCAGGATGTCGTCCTGAAGATAGAGGCGGGTGTAGAATTCCAGGGTCCGGTCCACGAGGGAGGTCGAGGAGCAGGCGTCATAGATCTCGATGGCCTCGCTGTAGACGTCCTCGACGTCCACCGGGCCGTCAAAGAGATCAGCCAGGGCGTCCGGGCCAAGGGGGCCGAGCCAGACCGGATTCCAGAGCTTTGGCGGCTGGGCCAGACCGCCCAGGAACCGGTTGAGTTTGAACGTCAGGGCCATGTAGCCGTGGGCCACGGGCAGACGCGCGGCCAGAAGCGCCAGGGCGGCATGGACCGGGCGCGGGACCATGGCGTGAAAAGCGCGGGCGGCGGCCAGGGCGCGGAAGGGATCGTAGCCGGCAAAAAGTTCGTCGGCCCCGTCGCCGCCCAGGGCCACGGTGACGTGACGGCGTGTCTCGCGGCACAAAAGGGCCGTGGGAATCAGCGACACGTCGCCCATGGGTTCATCCAGGCGGCCGACGATTTCGGGCATGAGCGCCAGAGCGGCGTCCAGGGTAAATCTCGCCTCGTGGCGGGCCACGCCGATGGCTGCGGCCGCCTGCCGACTCTTGGCCGATTCGTCGAAGGCCGGATCGTCGAAGCCGATGGAAAAGGCGCGCACGTCCGGGGCATGGCGGGCGGCCAGGGCGGTGATGGCCGAAGAATCCACGCCGCCGGAGAGAAAGATGCCCAGCGGCACGTCGGCCATGAGCCGGCGGGCCACGGCGGCGTCCAGAAGTTCAAGCAGGCGCCCGGCCACCTCGGCCTCGGGTGCGGCGGCCAAGGCCGGGTCGGGCTCGACCCGGAAGGTCCACCAGCGCCTGGGCTCCGGGCGGGGATCGGCGGCGTCCAGGAGCAGATTGCAGCCGCCGGGCAGCTTGCGCGTGCCGGCGTAGAGGGCGTTTGGCCCGGGGATGAAGCCGTAGGCGAAATATTTAAGCAGGCTTCGCCGGGAAATGGACCGATCGGCCAGGGCCGGGTGGGCCACAAGGCTCCCCAGCTCCGAGGAAAAGGCGAAAAAGCCCGGCTTGGCGGCATAGAAAAACGGTTTCTTGCCGAACCGGTCCCGGGAGCAGAAAAGCGTTCCCCGGTCCAGATCGTAGAGCACAAAGGCCCACATGCCGTTTAAGCGCTCGGGCAGGCCTTCCCCCCACTCCCGCCAGCCATGGAGCAAGATCTCGGTGTCGCTGTGGTCGGAGACGAAACGGTGGCCCCGGCCGGCCAGCTCCCGGCGCAGTTCCAGGTGATTGTAGATCTCGCCGTTGTAGGTGACCACCAGCCGCCCATCGGCGGTGGCCATGGGCTGAGCCCCGCCTTCGAGATCAATAATCGCCAGGCGGCGGTGGGCCAGATGGACGGCCCGGCCCTCGTCGACAAAACGCCCTTCGCCGTCCGGGCCGCGCCGGGCCAAGGCGGCGTTCATGGCGGCCAGGGCCGCAGCGCCGCCCGGGCCGGCAAATCCGCAGATGCCGCACACGCTCGCGCCTAGTCCTTGCAGTTTCGGGTGCAGTCCACGATGTAGGTCGGCTTGTCCTGGGACTCATGGTAGGTGCGCATGAGGATCTCGGCAATAAGGCCCATAAAAACGGCGATGATGCCGATGAGCATGAACATGACCACGGCCAAGGGCAGCGGCGTTTCAATGAAGCTCTTGTTCAGGAAAATCTTGCAGTAGAGCATGAACACGAAAAAGAGCATGGACAAAGCGATGCTGCCAAGCCCGAAACCGCCGAAGAGATACATGGGTTTCTGGGCGTACTTATCCAGGAACTTCACGGTCATAAGATCGAGAATGACCTTGAGCGTACGTTCGATGCCGTACTTGGACGCGCCGTGGATGCGGGGATGGTGGGTGACGCTGACTTCCGTCACCCGAGCGCCCTGCCAGGCGGCATGGATGGGAATAAACCGGTGCATCTCGCCGTAGAGTTTGACGCCCTTGATGATGTCGCGGCGATAGGCCTTGAGCGAACAGCCGTAGTCGTGGAGACGCACGCCGGAAATAAAGGAGATGAGCGCGTTGGCCATGCGGCTTGGCAGGTTGCGCTTGATGGGATTGTCCTTGCGGTCCTTGCGCCAGCCCGAGACCACGTCAAAGCCTTCGTCGAGCTTGGCCAAAAGCCTGGGGATGTCGACCGGGTCGTTTTGCAGGTCGCCGTCCATGGGAATGAGGATGTCGCCCCGGGCGGCGTCGATGCCGGCCATCATGGCCGGGGTCTGGCCGAAGTTGCGGCGCAGGTGCACCACGCGCACGCGCTCGTCCCGAACGGCCACGGCGTCGATGCGGCTTCGCGTCTCGTCGGTGGAGCCGTCGTTGACCAGGATGACTTCGTAGGGATGGCCCAGGGAGCCCAGGACGGCGTCGAGCTTGGCGTAGAGCGGC
>JAEZEM010000007.1 GCA_023417745.1 Pseudomonadota bacterium | reverse complement strand
GCCATCCCCTGGGGATCGTCTTTTTCCCGGCCTACGACTGGGCCATCTCGCCCACCCATCCCGAGCGCCAGGAACGCCTGCTCTACACCCAGGACCAGTTGCGCGAGGAAGGCGTCTTCGACATCCCGGGCGTGACCGAACTCAAGCCCGACCTGGCCACGGCCGAAGACGTGGCCAGGGTGCATTTCTGCTTTCCCGACGTGCCGGCCGTCACCACCACTTCGCACCTCATCTCCGCCGGCGGGGCCATCCGGGCCGCCCGCACGGTGCTGGAGAAAGAGGCCGAGCGGGCCTTTGCCCTGGTGCGGCCGCCCGGCCACCACGCCATGAAGGTGGTCCACGGCTCGCGCGGGTTTTGCAACATCAACATCGAAGCGGTGATGGTCGAATGGCTGCGGGAGCGCTACGGCCCCTTGCGCGTGGCCATCGTGGACACCGACTGCCACCACGGCGACGGCACCCAGGACGTCTACTGGAACGACCCCGATACGCTCTTCATTTCCCTGCACCAGGACGGCCGCACGCTGTATCCCGGCACCGGCTTTCCCCTGGAGCTCGGCGGCCCAAGGGCGCTGGGAACCACGGTCAACGTGCCGCTGCCGCCCGGAACCTCGGACCAGGGCTTTCTTTTCGCCATGCGCGAAGTGGTCATGCCGCTCATTGAAGATTTCAAGCCCGATCTGGTCATCAACTCCGCCGGCCAGGACAACCACTTCTCCGACCCCATCACGGACATGGCCTTCTCGGCCCAGGGCTACGCCCAGCTCACCAAGCTGCTCGGGGCGGACATCGCCGTGCTGGAAGGCGGCTACGCCATCCAGGGGGCGCTGCCCTACGTCAACCTGGGGCTGGTGCTGTCCATGGCCGGGCTGGATTACAGCCACGTGCGCGAACCGGGCTTCGACCCGGCGGCGGTGCGCCAAAGCGACAAGGTGACCGGCTACATCGAGGAGGTGTGCCGCGACATCGTGAAGGAAGTCCGCAACCCGCGCGGTCCGGGCAAGGGCGAGACGGTGAACGGCTGGTTTTCGCGGCGATAGACGCTCTACTACGACACCGACGCCATCACGGAATACCAGACCGAGTCGGTGCGTCTGTGCGACCACTGCCGGGGCGTGGTGAAGTATGAGACGGAGTCTACGCGAAACCCGCTGTGTCTGGGCGTGGAAGCGCCCATCGGAGCCTGCGAGCGTTGTCTGGATGAGGCCTACCGCATCTACGAGGCCGGCCAGATCAAGGGCGAATACCGCCATCTGGCGCTCATGGACCGGGTGGGCAAGAATTACCTGAGCTTTACGGGCTGACCGCCCGCGCCAAACCGCCTCCTTCCCCATGCGGGGGGTCCGGGGGCCTCAGGCCCCCGGCCGCCGGAGGCATTCTTGACGCCTTGCGGGCCCGGCAGAAAATAGACTTAACCCATTAATTTTTATTAAAAAAATACTATCGTATTTTTTTAAGGGGCGCGGCCCTAGTCGCCGAAGTAGCGCACCACGGCGTCGCGGGTGGTTTGGGAGATGAGTTTGAGGCGCACGAACTCGTCGGGATGGTACTGGAACACCCCGGCCAGGAACATAAACCGCGGGTCGTCCAGGCGGTTGCCGCCCTTTTCCGCGAAGCTCAGGGCGTTTAACACCGTGGCTTCGAAGTCGTAGCCGCCCTGCTTGAGCACCACGGCGTAGACCATGCGCTCCCGGTCGTGCAGCTCCTGGGGCTCCAGATTTTCGGGCAGCTTGTTCTTGGCGTCTGCCACCTGCTTGAAATACATGAACACGTTTTGCTTGTTAAAGGCCAGGCTCCGTCCGCCCTCGGCGGCCACGGCGGCCAGGGCCGGCCACAGGCAAAACGCGGCCAAGGCCGCCAGCCAAAGCATCCGCCGGGCCGGGGTCACTGGGCCGCCTTGTCCTGGCCGCACGGGGCGTAGAGCGGCTCATAGAAATAACTGAGCGTGCCGGCGTCGCGCTCGGGCGAGTACTGCATGCGGATGAGCACGTTGCCCACGGGCCAGCCTAGCTCGAAGCCCTTGCCTTCGAGGTCGATGGGCTTGCTGTACTTGCCGGCCAAGAAATTCTTGATGCTCTCGTGGTTTTTCTTGCCCTTGTATTCCACCATCACGGCCGCGAACTTGTCCTGGCAAAAGCCGTAGACCACACCGGAAAGAAAGGCCTCGCCGATGCGGTAGACCACGCCTTCGGCCGTGGCGTAGGCGGCCGGACCGTCGCGTTCGGCCACGGTGAGGTCCGGGATGGCGGCCAGGGCCGTGCCCCATTTGATGCCGTTAAAGGCATTGGGCTCCTTGATGACCTTGCCCGGCGTTTCCACGGTTTCGGCCGGACCGGACGGTTCGCGCGGCGCGGCGGCCTTTTTGGTTTCGTGTTTCTCGGGCGGGGCCTTTTTGGCCAGGGCGGAGGTGGCGGCCAGGGCAAGGCAACAGACCAGCAGCAGGGAGAGCGTTTTTTTCATGCGGGGAAAGGGGGAGAGGGGTTTTAGGCCGAGGTGCGCAGGATCATGCCGCGCAGGGTCACGGCCATGATGTCGCTTTGCACGGTGCGGCCGCTTTCCAGAAAATGGGCCATCTCGGCCCGGCGACGGTCGCCGGACAGGGCCATGTAATCCAGGATCATGTCGTTGATGGCCGATCCTGTCAGCGGCGTGAGGGTGATGGTCGGACCGCCCATGGCGTGATGCTCCCTTTTCCCGTGCTGTAGCGCCGCGCCGGGGGAATGGCAAGCGGCGACGGCGATCATGGCGTGAACAAGGCGGCCAGGGCGGCCAGCCCTTCGTCGAGGAGAGCGACAAATTCCGCCGGATCGGCATCGGCCAGGCGGAACATGGCCAGGGAGCGCGGGTTCAGGCGCGGCAATGCCCCGCAGGGCGTTATGCGGTAGCCCAGGGCATTGGCCATGAAGTCGGCCACGTGCACGGCGGCGGCCACCACCGATTCCGGGCATTGGGCCGGATCGTGATGGGCGGCCACGCCTTCGATGAGCGTGTCGGCCAGCCGCCATTTGTCGGCGATGCGCCCGCCCAGGGCGGCGTGGTCGAAGCCGAGATCCAACCGCTCGGCCGCATCGGACGGGATGCGTCCCTCGGCCACCCGGACCAGCACGGCCTGGGCCAGATCGGGTTCGGCCACGGCCATGACCAGCCGGCCCATGTCGTGGAGCAGACCGGCCACGAAAAAACGCTCCGCCGCCGCCTCGTCGCGACGGCGGGCCAACCCCCGGGCCAGCATGCCCACGGCCACGGCGTGACGCCAGAAATCGGGCATGGACAGCAGCTCGGCCCGGGGCGGCTTGTCAAACAGCCTGGCCAGCACCGCGCCGGCGGCCAGGTTGACGATCTCGGTGAGGCCAATAAGGCCCACGGCCCGGCTGACGGTCTCCACCCGGACCCTGGGAGCGTAGATGGGGCTGTTGGCCAGACGCAGCACGTAAGCGGCCAGGCTCGGGTCCAGGGACACGGCCTTGGCGACGTCGGCCACGCCGCTTAAGGGATTTTCCGCCGTGCGGCGCAGGGCCAGATAGGCTTCGGGCAGGGGCGGCGGGTTGATTTCGGCCAGGGAGCGGCGTCTCCCCGGAGCCAGGGAGGCGGCCGGAGCGACGCCCGGCTTGGGCGCGGGCAGGGCCTCGCGCCGGGAAGCGCCGAGTTCAAGCAGCCGCGTCACGAACGGCGGCGCGTCGCCGGTAGGGAAAAAGGCGCTGTCGACGGTCATGCCGGTTGCTCCCGGAAACGGATTCATTACTCGTCTAGCGCAATCGCCGCCCGGCGGCAAGCCGGGCTGGCCAACGCCAAGGCGCGAGCCTTGACTTTCACTCCGCAGCGGACCATAGATTTTTTAGAGCATTCTCACCAGGGAACCGCATGTTCAAACGCAAGGTCGGTGAACTGGCCAAAAGGCCTCTCATCATGCCGGCGGACGCCACAGTGACCCAGGCGGCCGATCTCATGGTGCGCGCCGACGTCAGTTGCATGGCCGTCGTGACCGGGGCCAAGGTCGTGGGATTCGTCACCGAGCGCGAGCTGGTGCGACGCCTTGACGTCGATCTTGATCCGGCAACGCCGGTGCGCGACGTCCTGTCGCGCACCGTGGGCAGCGCCATCCTCAAGGACCTGTCGGCCGACGAAGCCATCAAGACCATGCTGGAACGCAAGGTGCGCCATCTGCCGGTCATCGACGTGGGCGGATCGCTCATTGGGGTGGTGACGGACAAGGAACTCGTGGACGCCCTGGCCGTGGACTTCATGGTGGAAAACGTCGATTGCCGGGCCGTCATGCGGCCCGAGCCGGTTTGCCTGACCCCGGACCAACCGGTGCAGACCGCCCTGGACCGGATGCGCGAAGCCAGCGTCGGCTCGGTGCTGGTGGTCATGGACGGCAAGGCCGCCGGCATCTTCACCGAACGCGACGCCCTGCGGGCCATCATGGGCCAGCCCGAGCGGCTTTCCGATCCCGTTTCCGCCTACATGAGCCGCCCGGTGGTCAGCGTGCCGGCCGAGGCCATGGTCTACAAGGTCATTCTCTACATGCGCCAAAAGGGCGTGCGCCGCTTGGCCGTCACCGAAGCCGACGGCCGCCTGGCCGGCGTGCTGACCCAGCCCGACATCCTGCTCTACGCCCGGCGCATGGGCTGATCCGCCCGTCCATCGTCGCTGCCCGGCGACGGACGACGGGCCTACGTAGTCCGCCGGGGGCTCACCCGGCCCCGTATCCGGGCAGCAGCACACGCCCGGTACGGCTCCTTCGGGCGTCGTGCGCCGCGCGCCGCCTGCCCCCGACATGTGCCAGCCCCTTCCCGGAGCCGCCATGCCACGCCGCCTCCCCGCTTTGATCATCCTGACTTGTCTCGTGTTGCTTTGCGCCGTTGGGTTGGCCTCGGCCGCCGACATCGACACCGCCGCCAAGGCCCTGGACCGGCTGCTGGCCCAGATGCCGCCGCCCGCCCGGACCACGGTCGCCGTCTCGGGCGAAGCCGGGCCGCGCCAGGGCGAGGTGGTCCTGACCCTGGACGCCCGGGCCGTGCGCCTGGGCCAGGGACCGGGCTGGCTTTTTGGCCTGGCCCTGCCAGACGGCGACAAGCGCGTGGCCTTCGTGGCCGCCGACGGCTCCAGCCGCTTCGCGCCGACCACCGAACTTCCGGCCGGGCTGACGCCCGTCAGCCTGCCCGATGCCGCCGCCGACGCCGGCCCCATCGCCGACCGGCAGGCCGCCATCGCCGCCGTGACCGACCGGCTGCTCGGCCACTCCCTGCAAGGCCGGCGGGTCTATGTCGCCAACGAGGCCGTGGGCGAAAACGTCGCCGTGCCGCTGCTACGGGGTTCGGTCAGCCTGTCCGGCGGGCCGGGCTGGCTCTTTTTCATCGACGACGTCCCGCAAGCCAACTGGGCCCACGGCTGCCGGTTCGTGCTGGCCTCCGCCGACGGCACGCTGCATGTCGCCCCGGCCATGCTGCCGCCGGCCGACATGGCCGGCTTCACGGAGCTGACGGTCTGGCCGCCGGCAAAGCCGCCCCAAACCTCGGCCCGGCCGGCGGCGACAGCCGCAGCCGCCAAAGCCCCCCCCGCCGGAACCGCCAGCGACGTCCCGGCCGCCACCGACGCCAGCCACCGCTACGCCGTCATCCTCTCCGGCGGGGCCAACCCCGACAACAACCACATCCGCTACTGGAACGACTGCTCCTATTTCTTCAAGACCCTCAAAGCGGCCGGTTTCCTGCAGGACAACATCTACGTGCTGTTCGCCGACGGCACGGACCCGGCCATCGACAACTCGCTGGGGCAAAATTCCAACACCGACCTCAACAACGACGGCATCCAGGACATCAAGTACAGCGCCACCAAGGCCAACATCACCACCGTTTTTAACGAACTGGCCGGCAAGCTCGGCAGCCAGGACATCCTCTACATCTTCACCACCGACCACGGCGGCCCGGCCACGGGCAACAATCCGCCCTACGAAGCCGCCAACGTGGTCCTCAATCTTTGGGGAGAAGACATCACCAACACGGAATTCGCCGCCGAGGTGAACAAGGTCCAGGCCGGGGCGGTGGTCGCCATTTTCGAGCAGTGCTTTTCCGGGGGCATGATCGAACCGCTAAAGGCCCCCAACCGGGTGCTCATGTCCGCCGCCCGCTACTGGGAACTGTCCTACGCCATGGGACCGGACTACACCTATGACGAGTTTTCCTTCTACGTGACCCAGGCCCTGGCCGACCCGACCAAGGGCGACAGCAACGGCGACGGCGTCGTGACCCTGGAAGAGGCCTGCAACTACGGCCTGGCCAAGGACAGCTTCCAGGCCGAGACCCTGGACGGGGGCGGCGACAACGAGGGCGAACACCCAAGCTACTACAGCAATCCCTGGAACCTCGGCCGGGAGCTGGCCCTTGGCGGGCGCTATCCCGGGGCCAAGGCCCCGACCTACGGCGGCTACGCCCAGTACCAGACAGGCGACGCCTTCCCCGCCGGGGCCACGGCGCAAAACTGGAAGGGAACGGACCACTACTGGCCGTTGAACCTGCCCTTTGCCTTTCCCCTGGGCGGCCAGACCTATACCGCCGCCTCGGTGTCGAGCCACGGCATCATCCATTTCGCCAATCCGTCGACCAGCGGCTACAACTCGGTAAACGGTCTGGCCGCCAGCGTGGCCGTGGCGCCGCTGTGGGACCGGCTGACCACGGGCGGCGACGGCGACGACATCGCGGTGACCTCGACCAGCGAGGCCGTGACCGTCGTCTGGAAGGCCAAGACCGTGGCCGACGGCCGGCCGGTCAACGTGGCGGCCCGACTATACCCCTCCGGGGCGGTGCGGTTTTATTACGGGACCGGCAACCAGCACACCTCACGCGTGGTCCAGCGCGACAAGACCATCGGCGTCGCGGCGGGCACGGCCGCGTCCATGCTGCTGGGGCTGCGAAACGGCCTGCCGGACCTGGGCTCGGCGAGTTCCCTGCTCATCCAGCCTTCGACCCTGCCCCCGCCCTCGCCGGGGCTGCCTTGGCAGGGGCTGCTGCTGCAGTAGCCCACAAACCAAACGGCCCCCGGACGCATGCTCGTCCGGGGGCCGTTTGCAAAACCTGCCTTCCCGTCAGGGGGTCTGGGGGCCTTAGGCCCCCAGCCGCCGGAGGCCTCCCCTTCTTCCCTCTTACGCCCGCAGCCGCGTGCGCCAGGTGTCGACGATCTCTTTTTCGCGGCGGGCCGGTTCGCTGTCCGGGTTCAGGTCGCAGGCCTTGGCCGCCGCCTCGGCGGCCTGCTGCATCCAGCCGCCTTCCCGCAGGCTGCGCGAAGCCATGACGTACATGGATTCCGGCGCGGCCCCGTAGATGCCGCGCAACAGCTCCCGGTAGCCCTGGCCGAAGACTTCGCGCACGAGCTCGTTGCGCTTAAAAAGGAACCGGGCCAGCCAATGGTTGTCGCCCTGGTCGGACAGGTACATGGGAAACAGCTTGCGGCATTCGCCAAACAGGAACCGGATGCGCCGGATTTCGCGCTGCATGCTCTCGGCGGTCTGCATGAGCAGCTGGAACAGCTCCCGGCTGATGATGAGGTCCTGCTCGGGCAGCTCGCGTTCCTGCATGGAGCGAAACCACGGGGCGTAGTTTTGCTGCTGGTAGGCGTCTTCCTTGAGCTTCATGGATTCGTGGAAGATGTAGCCGATGCACCAGTCGAGAAACTGGCCGACCGGACTGGTCGTGCCGCCTTCGCGGAACAGATGGTGGGCCGTGTCCTTTAAGCGCCACAAAAGGCCCTTGTTCATCTCTTCGCCGAGCAGGTCGCGCAGTTCCTCGAACACCACCTTGCCCGAGCGGTCGAAGTCCTGGAACAGCCGTTCCAGGGTCTCCACGGACAGGCAATAGTCCCGCAACAGATCGCGGCAGAATTCGTCGCGCTTTTCCTCGAACCAGGTGTGCGACATGGCGTCTATCCCCGCCCGCAGCCCTGCCAGCCGCCGCCCAGGGGGGCGAGCTGGGCCAGCCGGGCCAGACGCGCGTCGACCCGGGCGTAGAGGCTGCCTTCCGGGAAGGTTCCGTCCGGGCCGCGCCCCCCGGCCGGCATCCCGGTCAGGATTTCCATGGCCTCCTCAACGGTGGTCACGGGATGAATGTGGAAATGCCCCTGGGCTACGGCTTCTATCACCTCGTCGTCGAGCATGAGGTTGACCACGTTGTCGGCCGGCAGAATCACGCCCTGGTCGCCGGACAGCCCCCGGCGGCGGCAGACCGCGAAAAAGCCGCGAATTTTCTCGTTGACCCCGCCCACGGCCATAATCTCGCCGGACTGGGACACCGCCCCGGTCATGGCGTAGCGCAACCGGATGGGCGTCTCGGCCAGAGCCGAGAGCAGGGCCGCCAGCTCCGCGCCCGAGGCCGAATCGCCCTCGACGCCGGCGTAGTTCTGCTCGAAGCACAGCGACCCGGTCATGACCAGCCCCTTGTCCTGGGCGAAGCGGCTGACCAGATAGCTTTTTAAGATCATCATGCCCTTGGTGTGGATGGGGCCGCCAAGCTCGGCCTCGCGCTCCAGGTCGAGGATGCCGCCGTGGCCCACGCCCACGGTGCAGGAGATCTGGTGGGGCAGGCCGAAGGCGTAGTCGCCGAACATGCGCACGGACAGCCCGTTGGCCTTGCCCACGGCCTCGCCGGAGGTGGCCACCTTGATCATCTCGCGGTCGTACTCTTCGAGGTATTCCTCCTCGTAGAGATTGACGCGAAATTCCCGGGCCTTGCGGGCCAAGGCCAGATGGACGGCGGTGACGGCCCCGGCCCCCTCCCGACGAGCCAGGGCGTCGGCCTCGATCATGAGCTCCCGGGCAAAGGGAATCTTCAGCGACAGCCGGGTCTGGTCCTCGGCCAAAACCGAGGCGTAGTCCACAAGCCCGGCCAGGGCGGCCCGGTCAAAGGGCAGAAGATCGGCCTGACGGATGGCCTGGCCGGCCAGGGTCAGGTAGAGGCCGACGTTTTCCGGGCTGCGGGCCATGTTCTCCTGGAGATGCGCCTTGAGCTTGAACAGCTTGCCGAAGCGCTCGTCGCTGTAGAGCAGGGCCTCATAGGCCTCGTCCGGGCCGACCAGCACGATCTTCAGGTCCAACGGAATGGGTTCGGGCTCGATGGTGCGGGTGCGCACATGCTCGCCGCCCTCGGCCGGGTCTTCCACCCGGGCCTGGCCCGAACGCAGGGCGCGAAGCAGGCTCTCCCAGGCCCCGGGATTGGCGGCCAGGTCGTCCACCCGGATGATGAGGAAACCGCCGTTGGCCCGGTGCAGGGAGCCGGACTTGATGAGCGTGAAATCGGTGTAGAGCGCGCCCATCTCGGACTCGCGCTCAATGCAGCCCATGAGGTTGAAATAGGTCGGATGGTCCTCGGCCACCACCGGCGCGCCCGAGAGCTGGCCGTTGTCCACGAACAGGTTGGCCTCGTAGCGGTAGAAGATGTCCTCGGGCAGGTTCAAGTCGCCGTGGGGCGAGGGCGGGACCGGCTGGGCCTGGGGCATGAAGGCGTCGATGTTGTCCAGGATGTCGGCCCGCATGGCCGTGAGGAACTGGTCGATGGCCGGGGAGGCGGCGCGCAGATCGGCGAATTGGGCCAGGGCGGCGTCGCAGACCTCGCCGGCGGCGTCGCGCTCCAGATCTTTTTCGCGGTCGCGGTAGCCGCGCTCTTCCTTGGAGAGCTTGCGCAGGGCCGAACTCATTTCCTCCAGGAGCAGGTCGCCCTTGGCCTTGAGGGATTTCTTGAGTTCCGGTTCCAGGCGTTCGAACTCCTCGTCGCTGACCACCTTGCCTTCGAGCAGCGGATAGAGGGTAAAGGCCCCCTGGTCATCGACCAGGAGGTTGTAGCCCTCGGTCTTGGCCCGCTCCTCCATCTCGTCGAGCATGGTCTCGCGGTCGGCGTTGTAGCCGCGCATGAGGGTCTGCTTCTGGGCCAGGTAGGCCTCGCGCTCGAACCGGGCCGGAATCTCCTCGCGCATGTCGGTGACGGCCTTGGCCAGAGCGGTCTTAAATCCCCGCCCCTCGCCGGCCGGCAGCGACACGACTTTGGGCCGGTCCGGGTCGTCGAAATTGTGGACATAAAGCCAGTCCGGCGGCGTTGCCCCGGCCTTGGCGGCCGGATCAAGAAAGGCCCGGGCGAAATGGGTGCGCCCCATGGCCGGCTCGCCGGCAAGATAAACGTTGTATTCCCGGCCGCCGATGGCCAAAGCCAGGTCCAGGGCGGCCATGGCCCGGGGTTGGGTGCGGGCCAAGGCCCCTGGGTCGTCGGGGATGTCCCGGCTGTCGGCAAAAGGCAGGGCGGCGGGATCGCAGCAGGCGCGAAGGTCCGTGGGCGTCAGATTTCTGGTCATGGAATCCGTCTGGGAAGGGCGTTTGGGGATAGGGCCGGCGCGCGCCGGCCATCTGAAGAGATACGGCCTTCCGGGCCGTTTGTCATCCTCGCCGGCCCAAGCCGTCGGAGCCGCCCGAAGCCTGGGACGACGCTCCCACCTGGGTCACGTCGTGCCCTTTGTCCCGCAGCAGCTTGACCAAGCCGTCCGGACCGACCAGATGGCCGGCGCCCACCACCACGAACACCGGTTCGCCCTCCCCGAGCCAGCCGTCCACGATTTCGGCCATGGCCCGGTTGCGCCGGCCAAAAAACCAGTCGGCGCAATCCCGAGATTCGGGATGGGCCGCCAAATCCCGGGCGAACAAGCGGTCGAGGGCCTCGGCGTCGCCGGCCTGCCAGAGGGCGATGGTTTGTTTCAGGAGCCGGCCTTTGTTCTGGACGGACCGCAGGGCCTCGTAGAGCTGGGCGTCGGCGCAGGCCTCGGGCATGTCCGCGAAAAGGCGCAATTGGGCATCAAGCCCTTCAAGCTGCCGGACGGGCAGTCGACGTTGCCGGGCCGCGTCGAGAAAATGCTTGTCGATGCCGAGATTGACGTCAAAACCCAGCGCCTTAAACAGCTGGGCATCAATGACCAAGGCGGCGAGCCAAGGCTTGAGCTGACGCAACGCCGCCACGTCCAGATGTATTTTCTCGAACTGACGCCGTGTCCTGGCGCTCAGGTGGCGCTCCAGGCCGTCGTCGCCGTCGGCGGGATAAAAGCCCAGACTTTTGACGGCATCGGCCAACTGGTCCAGGCCGCCGCCGATGTCCGCCTCCACGGCCAGGACCGAGCATTGGGCAAAGGCCTCTTCCACGCGACGGTCCAGAGGATAGAAATCCGGCCTGGCCACATGCACGGAGCCCAGGAGGTAGCTCGTCGCCTTGGGGGTGACGAGCTTCCAAAGGAACAGCCGGCCACCCTCCGGGGGGCGGCCGGACCCGGCCTGGGCCAGGCCGGCCAGGAGCACGATCAAGACGAGCAGCCAGGTCAGCCGGACCAACGAGGAACGAATGCGACGCATGGTCACCTCCCAACGTACGGCCCTGGTTACGGTTTTCCTCCCGGGTTGTCATCATGACGCACGCAAACGGGGAACAGCCCCTCGGAACGCTTCAGGAGCCGACGCAACGGGAACAAGCGTCTGAGGCACGGGCGGTTCAGACGCGACGCATTTCCGGCCAGGAGCGGTCGCCGCGGCCTTCCGGGCCGTTTGTCATCCTTGGCGCGCCGCGACCCGGACATACCAGGGAATGGCCGCGATAAGGACGACGGCCAGGGCGGCGAAACCCGGGCCGTAGCCGAACCCGCCCACCAGAACTCCGGCCAGGATGGGACCGGCGGCATGGCCCACGTCGGCGATGGTCCCGAACACGCCCATGGCCGAACCCAGGTGGCGCGAACGGCTGACGTCGGCCACCAGGGCCGCCGACGACGAGGTGACCAGGGCTTCGCCCAGGCCAAAGGCCAGACAGGCGACAAGCAGGCTCCAGAATCCGGCCAGGTGCGGCACGGCGGCCAGGGGCACGGCGCACAGGGCCATGCCGATGGCGATAAGGGGACGCCGGCCACGGCGGTCCGACACCCGCCCCATGAGCGGCTTGGCCGCCATGATGACCATCACCTGCGCGCCCCACAGCAGACCGGCCTCGAACTCGGTCAGCCCGGCCACGGTGACGGCGTAGATGGGCAAAAACGCTTCCAGCGCGCCCATGGCCAGATTCTGGACCGCCTCCATGGACGAGGCGGCCAGCACCCGACCGTCGCCGGCCACTTCCCGCAGTCCCCGGACGAACAGCCGGCCCCGCTCGGCCAGGTTTTGGCCAGTCCCGGACGGGGCATCCTCGCCAAATCCCAGGGAGCGCAGCCCCAGGACCAGGGCGGCCGTGCCGGTCAGCCCGCTTATCAGATAGACCAGCCGGAACAGTGTCAGCCCCGGTTCGCCGACGGTGAAAGGATTGTGCAGGATGAGCCCCCCGATGGGCGCGCCAAGGAGCGTGCCGATGATGGCCACGGAAGAAAACAAGGACAACAGCTCGCCCTTGCGCTCCCCGGCCAGGGAAGCCACCACGGCCATGGCCACCGGGGCGTAGATGGCCGTGGCCAGGCCGTGGACGAAACGCACGGCGATCAGGGCGGCGTAGCTGTCGATGAACAGGTAAGCGTAGGGCATGAGCCCGAAAAAGACGAGGCCGGCCAGCATGGCCCGCCGCCGGCCGATGACGTCGGACAGCGCCCCCGAGGGCAGCTTGAAACAAATGCCCGTGACCGTGGACACGCCAACGGCCCAGCCTACGGCTTCCGGGCCGGCCCCGAGGGTCAGGGCGAAAAGCGGCAACACCGGATTGCGGGCCAGGGCGTAGGAAAAGCGAGCCAGGAAATTGACCAGGCACAGATTGGCGAAAACGGACATGGAGAGCCTCGCTACCGGGACCGGCGGCTCGCCCCGACGTTGAAAAGAAGGGGAGCCACGGCCATGAGGCCGGCGGCCTGATGCACGGCGTCGCACATGTCCATCATGAAGCTCCTTGGGTTTCGCTTGCATAGGAAGCGGCCAGGGCGTCGAACAGATCAAAGCCCCGGCGCAGGCGCTCGGCGTCGTCGCGGCTGGCGGCGCACAAGCCGTCAAGCACGCGGCGCACTCCGGCGGTTTCGGGCGGGGCGGTCTCGAAATCGCCCAGGTCCACGGCCCGGATGACGGCGGCCAGTCGGTCGGAGGCCACGGCCTCCAGGCCGAAGGCCTGGCGCATGACCTCGAAAGTGATGCGCGGCCCGACATGGGTGAAGGGCGCGCCGGCCATGTCGAAAGCCACGGCCTGCGGCGGGAGGTCGTCAAGAGAATCGGCGTAGGCGATGGCCGCCTCGGGGTCGATGCCCCGCCGCACCAGCCAAAACGAGGCCAGGCGGTCCACATAGAGCCCGGGCCGGGTAACCCACAGCCGGCCCCGGTAGGCGGCGGGATCGCAAGGCGCGATGGCCGGCTCGTCGGACGCGCCCACCTCCCGGCCGGCCAGCCGGGCGGCCAGATCAGCCAGCAAGCTGGCCACCACCGGCCCGCCCGGCGCGTCGAAAAAATCAATGGCCCGTTCGGCCTCATGCCGCCGGGTCAGGCGACGCAGCTTGGCGGCCGCCTCCTTGTCGTCCAGGACCTCGGCGGCCAGGATGGCCCGGGCCTCGGCGGCAAGCTGCGCGTAGGCCTCGTCGCGGGCCTTGCGGAACACCGCCACAACCGCCTCGTGGGCCAGGTTGGCAATGTCCGGGCAGGTGAAAAACACCGCTTCGCCGCCGCCCTGCTCCACTTCGCCGGCCAGCCAGGTCAGTTGTTCATGATGTTCCGGCGACCAGGGCAGCAGGTACAGCCCGCCCTTGAGCGAGGCCGCCCCAAGCCCGGCCAGCCGCCGCAGGGTCCGCACCCGGCCGGATTGCCGGCTGGCCGGCTGGGAAAAGGAAAAGACCAACCATACCTTGTTACACATGGCCTTAAATTAGATATAGATGTTACAAAGTCAAGATTCTTTCGATGCGGCCAAGCGAAAATCTTCCAGTTCGGCACAGCGCCAGCGGCGCTTTCCAGGCAGCCATGCCCGTGGTAGGGGGCGCGATGCCAAACAAGCCAGGGCGACCGCCCTTTCTGCCGGGCCTGGGCGGGCTGCGCGGGCTGGCCGCCCTGGCCGTGCTGGTCGGCCATGGCGTGGCCTGGCTCACGCCGCTGCCGCAGACCCCGGACCTCTATGAACCCTTCGCCCGGCTCACCCGGTGCGGGCTATCGGCCTTTTTCGTGCTGTCGGGATTCGTGCTGGCCTACAACCACGGCGCGGCCATGGCCGCCGGGGAGCTGCCCTTTGGCCGCTTCGCCGTGGCCCGGCTGGCCCGGCTCTATCCGGTCTATCTGC
>JAEZEM010000538.1 GCA_023417745.1 Pseudomonadota bacterium | reverse complement strand
GGTCAGGCGCGGCCGGCGGGCCTGCTTGAAATACTCCTGCCCCATGGCCTCGATGAATTCCCGGGCAGCGGATTTGTGGAAGAAAAAGAGTTTTTCCGGGATCTCGCCGTAGCCGATCTTTTTGAGGATCACCTCGGGCGTGCCGCTGGCTTCCCGGGCGAAATCGGCCAGATCGCAGAATTCCAAATCCACGCCCACGGCCTTGGCGTTGGCGTCGTCGCGGGAGAGGTTTTTGGCCACGGCCAGAAACTTCTCGGCATCGGGCAGGCGCAGGCGGCGGTCTTTGACGAAGCTCGGCCCGGGTTTGGTCTTGCCCAGGAGGTTCGTGCGCGGGAAATGCCCTTTGACCTCGGTGACGGACACGAGGTGCAGTTTTTTGAGGCGCTCGAAAATGGCGTCGATCTCGATCTGGCTGAGAAGGATGATGTCCTTGATGGTTCGGGACACCTCGGCGTAATCGAGTTCGGCCTTATCGCCGCGTCCGGCCGCCTGCCAGGCCAGGTGGACGATGCGGCACACGGCCAGAAACGGGTCGCCCGACGGCCGGTCCGTGACCTGGGCGGCCAGGGCCTGGACGCGCTCGGCCAGATAGCCGGCCAGAAGCTGCACCGGGCGGGGGCTTTTGAGCAGCATGGTCTGGATGAGGCGTTTGTCGCAGGCCAGGGCCTCGACGTATTCTATCGCTTCGGCCGTGCTGGCTCGGGGCTCGGCCGTGACCACGCCCATCTCGCCGAACATCTCGCCCGGACCGCGTTCGCCCAGGCGCACGCGCTTGTTGCCGACCACGCGATAGATGGAGACGCGGCCTTTTTTGACGACATAGGCCACGTCGCTGGCCTGGCCTTCCCGGAAGATGACGGTTCCCTTGGGGAAGGTGCGCACGGCCGGGTCGGCCTCGTCCTCGAAGCGGTCGATATCCTGGGGCATACATCCTCGCGTTGGCGGCCTTGGGCCGGTTGCGGACACACTACGGCCAAGGCCGGCCGAGTTCAAGGACGGCGGCCCGGGCGCGGTCAAGTTTGCCCGCCGGGACCCGTTTTACATCAAACGGCAAAGGCGGTATAGGACCGCCACATTGTTCACGTGAGGTGCTGTGTGGCTCTTTCCGGCGCATGCCGCGACCTGACCATCCTGTCCGTCACCGAAGCCGGACCGGAAGGCGGGGCGCATGGCTGTTATTACATCGAACTGGCCAACCCCGGGCTTGGCAGCGCTGTAGCCGGCCAGTTCGTCATGGTCCGGCCGGCCTGTTTCGGCCAGGACCCGGTCTGGCCCCGTCCGTTTTCCATCTGCCGGCTGACCCCGGAGGCGCTCACGCTCTTTGTCCAGACCTGCGGCCGGGGCACGGACGTCTTGTGCCGGCTGGTTCCGGGCGACGCCGTGACGGTCTGGGGGCCGCTGGGCCAGGGGTTTAGCCTGGAACCGGAGACGCCGACGCTCATGCTGGCCGGCGGCGTGGGCCTGGCCCCCTTTGTGGAATACGCCGCCACCCACCCGGCCCCGGCCAATCTGGCCCTGGTTTTCGGCCATCGTCAGCCGCTGTCCTGCTATCCCTTTGCCGAGATGGCCAATGTCGTCGGCCGGGCCGAAGCCTTCCAGGAGAACACGCCCGAGGATCTGCCCCGATTCATCGAACTGCTGGAAACGAAAGTGGCCGAGTATGCCGGCGGGCTCATTGTCGCCTGCGGGCCGCGACCGTTTCTCATGACCGTGGCCCGGCTGGCCCGGCGGTTTGGGGCCAGGGCGCAAGTGTCGCTGGAAAACCGCATGGCCTGCGGCGTGGGCGGCTGCCTGGGCTGCGTCGAGAAAAACGCCCTGGGCCAGTACGTGCAGACCTGCACCCAAGGCCCGGTCTTCTGGGTCGAGGAACTGCAGCTCTCGGAGGAGGCATGAGCGTGGACACCAGCGTTCGCCTGCCGGGAATGCCCGTCAAAAACCCGGTCATGACCGCCTCGGGCACCTTTGGCTATGGGTTGGAGTTCGCGCCCTACGGCGACCTGCGCGCCCTGGGCGGCATCGTGGTCAAGGGGCTGTCGCTCGCCCCGCGCCTGGGCAATCCCATGCCGCGCATCGCCGAGACGCCGTGCGGCATGTTAAACGCCATCGGCCTGCAAAACTGCGGCGTGGAAAAATTTTTGCGCGACAAGCTGCCGCGCCTGCCCTGGCGCGAAACGCCGATCATCGCCAACCTCTATGCCTGCGACGCCGACGAATTCGCCGAGCTGGCCGGGGCGCTTGCGGCCGAGGAGGGCGTGGCCGCCCTTGAGGTCAACATCTCCTGCCCCAACGTCAAGGCCGGCGGCATCGCCTTCGGCCAGGACCCGGCCATGGCCGGCAAGCTGGCCGAGGCCGTGAAAAAACGGGCCGGCGACAAGCCGGTGTGGGTGAAGCTGTCGCCCAACGTCACGGACATCGTGTCCATCGCCCGGGCGGCGGTGCTGGGCGGCGCGGACGCGCTGACCTGCATCAATACGCTGACCGGCATGAGCGTGGACATCCGTTCGCGCAAGCCCCGGCTGGCCAACGTCATCGGCGGCCTGTCCGGGCCGGCGATAAAGCCCGTGGCCCTGCGGGCCGTGTGGCAGGTCTGCCAGGCGGTGTCGGCCCCGGTCATTGGCGTGGGCGGCATCGCCAGCGCCGAGGACGTGCTGGAATT
>JAEZEM010000471.1 GCA_023417745.1 Pseudomonadota bacterium | reverse complement strand
GGGCCTTGGCCTCTTCGCTGAGCACCAGTCCCGTTAAAAGCGCGACAAAGGGCTTGGAAGCGATGTCGCCAGGGCGCACCCGCGATTTGTCCGCCGCCTCGGGCTTGATGCCGCCGCCCAGATCGATGATGTGGAGATCAAGGCCGGTGGTGGCATCGAGAACGTACGTGCCCCCGCCCTGGCCGGCCACGAGGTCGCTGACGGCGAACATGCAGCCGTAGGACCACTCGTGCAAAAGCCGGGTGACGTCATGCAAGCTCGTGCAGGACTCCGGGCGAAATTCCGGGGCTTTGGGGTTGAGCAGCGTGAGCGGCACAACGCGCTTGGCCGCCTCGGCCAAAATGGCGTGGACCTGCGTGCCGGCCATGAACGCCGGGGCCTCGGCGGCCGTTTCCAGCAAGCTCTCCACCCGCCCCCGGTAAATGCGGCAGCCCGTGGCGTCCACGGTGACGGTCTCGCCGTCCTTGAGCATCTTGGTGGCCTGGCCCAGCCCCAGGAGCGTGGGCACGCCGAACTCCCGCGACAGCGAAGCCATATGCCCGGTGACGCTGCCATGGTCGGCCACGATGGCCGCCGCCCGCTTCATGGCCACCATGAACCCCGGCGAGCTGTGGGGAGCCACCAGCACAGCTCCGTCCGGGAAATCGTCCAGATCCTCGTCGCGCCCCACCAGCCGCACCGGCCCGCAGGCCGCGCCGACGCAGGCCGTCTGCCCGCCGGAAAGCGCCACCTCGTAGCCCGCGACCGGCGGCTCGGCCTCGGCCCCGGCCTCGGCCAGAGCGGTTAATTGCCGCGATTGCAGCACGGTAAGCGCCCCATCTTCGGTCATCGCCCACTCCATGTCCTGGGGCAGGCCGAAATGGCGCTCCAGGGCCATGCCCCAGCCGGCCAGGGTCTGGGCCTGCTCCGGGGTCAGACAGGGGAGACGGCGCAGTTCCTCGGCCACGGGCACGTCGGTCAGGCCCCCGGTCGGCGAGGCCACCAGCATCCGGGGCTTGTCGGCCACCTCGGTGGCCATCGGCTCCAGGCTGTCGCGGTCCAGGCGGTAGGCGTCAGGGGTGATGACCCCGTCCACGGCGTAGGGGCCAAGGCCCCAGACGGCGTTAATGAGCAGTTCGTCGCGGCCCGGGGCCTCGGGCAGCCGGGTGTAGAGCACGCCGGCGGCCTTGGACGGCACCAGGGCCAGACAGGCGGCGGCCATGGCCACGTCGTCGTCAGGGATGCCCTTGAGCAGCCGGTAGGACATGGCCCGGGGCGTGAAAAGGCTGGCCAGGACGAATTTATAGGATGCGGCCAGGCGCTCCCGGCTGACGTTTAACATGGTGAGGTACTGGCCGGCGAAAGAGAGCTCGCCGTCCTCGCCGATGGCGCTGGAACGCACGGCCAGGCGCATGCCCGGGCCGAGGATTTCTTCCAGCCGGGCGGCGGCAGCGTCGATTTCCCGGGTCACGGTCTGGGGCAAGGGGGCGCGCAGGATGGCGGCCTGGATGTCCTCGGCAGCGACGGCCATGGAGGCCGGATCGTCCGGGGCGATGCCCAGGCGGATGCTGGCGATGGTTTCGTAGAGGCCGGCTTCCTCGAAAAAGGCCTGAAAGGCGGCGGTGGTGATGGCGAATCCCGGCGGCACGGGCAGCCCGACCCGGCCGGCGATCTCGCCGAGGTTGGCGCACTTGCCGCCGGCCTGGTCCACCATCTCGGCGGTGATCTCGCCAAGGTCAAGGACAAGGCGGCCGCGCGCCGGGTTGACCCGGGTCTCAATAAGCGCCTTGATCTCGGCCGAAAGCCGCTCCACCAGGGCGACCAGCACCGGCTGCGGCCGACCCGAGAGGCCCTCGTAGCTCTTGATCATGCGGATGGCGTGAAAAATGGCCCGGCTGGTGCGCGAGCGGATAAAGGCCATGCCGAACACCGTGCGCCCGCGCAGCATCTCCTCGATTTCCGAACAGATTTTAAGCAGTTCGGTGTTGGATTCGAGCAGCGACTGGAATCGGTTGTATTTTTCCCGGAACACTGCCGCCGACTGCTCGCGGTCGACCGGAGTTTTGCGCCGGGTGAAACTGGCGGCCAGGTTTTTCAGCCCGGCAAAGACCGTGCCCATGGGCGTTCTCCGGCAGCAGCCGGGGATTTCACCCGGCGCAGGTTGCGGCGCTTTCGCTTTTGCGCCCGGCGGACTTCCCGGCTATGCTGGGGCTTCCCGCCGGCAGGCGGACTCCCGGGAGGCAGCCATGGAAGCCAATTACGCCATCATCACCATTGTTATCGCCCTGTCCCTCGTCATCGGCGTCTACATCGGCAGCAAACTGCGCCGCAAACGCTAACGCCCAACAGCCCACGGAAATTCCCTTTTCCCACCGCTCCACCCCCCATTCAGGGAGGGTCCGGGAGGGGGTTACCCCCTCCCGGCCGCCGGAGGCATTCTCCCTCTCCCGCCTAAGTCTTCCCGCAATCCCAGCGCCTCGACCAGCCGGTCGAGGATGACGGCGGCGGCGGTGAAATCGTAGCGGTCCACGGCCTCGCCCAGTTCAGCCAGTTGCGGCGGCGCGACCCGGCCGATGAACGCCTCGCGCACCACGTCCATGTCCTCGTCGGCCCGGATGTTGCCCTCGGCCAGATGCCCGGCCAGACGCCCCAACGCCGGAGCCAGCCCAACCGGGCTGGCCCCGGCCATATGCGGCGTCCTGGCCGGCTGGCCGGTGGGTTCCCGGCCGTCCATGAGGCTTTGGAGAATGGCCAAAAGTTCTCCCTGCTCGAACACCTTGTGCAGGCAGGCGTCCATGCCGGCGTCCAGGCAGCGCGCCTGCTCGTCCTTGCAGTCGTGGGAAGTCAGGGCCACGATGGGCACGCCCGGAGCGCACGGCGGGGCGACGCTGGCGGTCAGCAGCCGGCGGATGGTCCGGGCGGCGGTGGGGCCGTCCATCTCGGGCATCTCGATGTCCATGAGGATGAGGTCAAAGGGGCGTCCGTCGGGCTTTTGGCCAAAAAGCCGGCGGCAGGCGTCCTTGCCGTTTTCGGCGGTGACCACCTCATGGCCGCCGCTGCGCAGAATCTGGGAAAAAATCGCCCGGTTGAGCTTGGCGTCGTCCACCAGCAGCACGCGCCAGCAGGAGCCGAAGGAACAAACCGGCTCGGGTTCCCTGGGCGGGGCCAGGGAGGCGGCGCTGGCCACGGCCGCGCCCAGGCTTCGGGCAAAGGCGCGCAGGGCATCAGGGCCGGGCCGACCGCCCACGGCCAGCACGGTTTCCAGCTCCCTCGCGGCCTCGGCCAGGGGCAAGGCGGCCAGAGTGCCGGCCACGCCTTTGACGGTATGGGTCAGCCGGCGGGCCGCCTCAAGGTCGCCGTCGGCCATAAGCGCTTCCAGGGCGGTCCCGGCTCCGGCGTAGTCCCGGGCGAATTCGGCGGCCACGCTGGCCAGCAGGCGTTCGTTGCCGCCAAGCCGCCGCCGGGCGGCGGCGATGTCCATGCCCTCGGCCACCGCAGCCCCGGCCGTGCCATCGGCCGCAGCGGTCACCACCATGCTTCCGGGCGCGGATTCGCGGCCGCGCGCGGCGGCGGCCGCCGGAGCGATCCACTGGCCAAGAGAAGCCAGCAGCCGCCCCACCTCCAGAGGCTTGGTCAGATAATCGTTCATGCCGGCTTCCAGGCAGCGCTCGCGATCCTCGGCCAGGGCATGGGCGGTCAGGGCCACGATGGGCAGCTCGGCCGTGCCGGACAGCTGGCGGATGGCCCGGGTGGCGGCCAAGCCGTCCATGACCGGCATCTGCACGTCCATGAGCACGACGTCGTAGATCGACGAACGGACCATTTCCACGGCTTCCCGGCCGTTTATGGCCACGTCCACGGCCGCGCCCAGACTTTCCAGGGTTTCCCGGGCCACCTGCTGGTTGATGGCGTTGTCCTCGACCAAGAGCACCAACGTCCCGGACAGGGGCCGCATGGCCAGGGAGGCGGCCGCCTGGGGGCGCGGCGCAAGCCTTGGCGCGGCGGGGCTTGTGGCGTGCGTCGCCCGCTCGCGGCCAGCCTCGGCCACCCGGGCAAAGGGCACGACAAAGCGAAACCGGGTCCCCTGGTTGGGCAGGCTCTCCACTTCGAGAACCCCGCCAAGCAGGGCCACGCCCCGGCTGGCCAGAGCCAGCCCCAGGCCCGTGCCGCCATAGGGTCGCGACAGGGAGCCGTCGGCTTGGGTGAAGGAGTCGAACATCTCCGGAATGGCGGCTTCGTCCATGCCGATGCCGGTGTCGGTGACGGCAAAGGCGACTTGCACCGTCTCCGCGTCGCCGCCGGCCAGATCGGCCTCCAGGCGCAGGCCGCCGCGTTCGGTAAATTTCACGGCATTGCCGGCCAGATGCCCGAGCACGGCTTCCAGGCGGGCGCTGTCGCCGACCAGGGAGGCCGGCACGGCCGGGTCCAGGCGTACGGCCAGGGTGAGGCCTTTTTCCCGGGCCGCCTCGGCGATGCGCCCGGCCGCCCGGTCCAGGGCTTCGGCCGGCGCGAAAGGCGCGATGGTCAGATCGGCCTGGCCTTTTTCCAGACGCGAAAAATCGGTGATGTCGTCCACCACCTCCAAAAGCCCTCGCGCGGCTTGGGCAATCTTCACCAGATAATCGGCGAGTTTGGCGTCGACAGCCAAAGGCTTGGCCAGATTGGACAGTCCGATGATGGCCGAAAGGGGGGTGCGCATCTCATGGGTCATGCGAGCCATGAAATCGGCCTTGGCCTGGTTGCCGGCCTGGGCCTCGGCCCGCAGGCGTTCGATAATGCCCCCGGCCTCGGCCAGGGTCAGGCGCAACCGGTCCCGTTCGGTGACGACGTCCGCCAGATGGGCCTCTGGGGCCTTTGCGCGCGACTGCTCCATGCTCACTCCGGCGACGGGACTAGGGGAGTCGGCGTAAGCCGGCTTGTCTCCGTATATGCACTGTTTCTCGCCGGTTTGCATCCATCCGTCAAGACCGGCCGTCGGCGTTGGACATCGCGGCGCTTTGCCGCTACACCCGAAAAAATCGGAGGCTCCATGGACCTGCCTACGCCGACTCTTGCCCTTTTTGCCGTGGTCGCCGCCGCCGTCGTGGCCGGCGCGGCCGTGGACGTGGCCACCCGCCGTATCCCCAACCGGATCACCTTTCCGGCCGCCGTGCTTATCCTTGGCCTCCAGACGTGGTTTTACGGCCTTTCGGGTCTTGGCGACAGCCTTCTCGGCCTGGCCGGAGCATTGGTGTTTTTCCTGATCCCCTATGCGTTTCGCATGCTTGGCGGCGGTGACGTCAAGCTCATGGCCGTGGTCGGAGCCGGCCTTGGCCCCTCGGCCCTGGTCAGCTTGGTCCTTTTCACGAGTCTGGCCGGCGGCGTGCAGATCCTGTTGTGGCTGGCGGCCACGCGCCTGTCCCAGGGCCGCATCCAGCCCGGCAAGCGGTTGTGCTACGGCCCGGCCATCGCCGCCGGAGCCCTGGCCGCCATGGCCCTGCCCCTAAACGGCCAGCCCTATCTTTCCATCGCCTTCCCGCAATTCTAAACCGGGGATTGTGAGCCGCCCGGGTTTGGCCTAAGGATCGTCCCAGACCCCACCCCACGCTGGAGGCCAGTCGCCATGTCCCGCCCCCCCCTTCCCCCAAGCCGCCCAAGCCGCCGCGCCATCCTGGCCGGGGCGGCCTACGGGCTGGTGTTGGCCGGGGCCATGTGGCTCGTGGTCGCCAGCTGCCTCACGCCCGAGCGCGGTTCCCGGCTGTTCGACCAGGGACGCGAAACCGAAGCGCTGCCGCTCCTTGAAGCCGCCGCCGGGCACGGATCGGTGGCCGCCTCGCGCCGCCTGGGCACGCTTTTGGCCGCCGGCCGGGAAACGCCCCGCGACGAGACCCGGGCGCTCGCCCTTTTCCTCTACGCCGCCGGCAAGGGCGACGTGGCCTCCATGGTCGCGGCCGGCGACCTGACCCGAAGCCTGGCCCACGACGACGCGGCGGCAGCCGCCCTGTACGACAAAGCCGTCGCCCGGGGCGACGTCAAGGCCATGGCCCGCCTTGGCGTTATGCGGGCCTCCGGGGCCGGCGGCCCCATGGACGTCGACGCAGCCCTGTCCCTGCTGGGCCGGGCGGCCAAGGCCGGCGATCCCCAGGCCGCCACGGCCCTGGGCCAGACCCTGCTGTCCCTATCCGAGGCCGGCGACCGGCGCGGCGGCACGCCGGCCGAAGCGGCGGCCTGGTTCGAAAAAGCAGCGGCCGCCGGCGAGGCCGAGGCGCTGACTCGTCTGGCCGAGCTGTGCGCCGACGGCCGGGGCGTGCCGGCCGATCCGGCCAAGGCGGCGGCCCTGCGGCGCAAGGCCGCCGATCTCGGCCACGCCCCGGCTGCCTACGATCTGGGACTCATGTATCTTTCCGGCCAGGGCGTGACGGCCTATCCCTTGGAAGCGGCGCGGCTTTTCGAGCGCGCGGCCCAGGCCGGCCACGTGCCGGCCATGCTCCAGCTTGGCGACATGTATTTTGCCGGCGAAGGCGTGTTCCGCGACAAGGCCCGGGC
>JAEZEM010000461.1 GCA_023417745.1 Pseudomonadota bacterium | reverse complement strand
TCGTTCCACCACCAGGCGGCGGCGCGCTCCAGGACGCGGTAGACGTCTTCGTCGCCCACCGGGCTGACCCGGCTGACGTTGAAGGTCGGGTGGTTGTCGGTGAGCAGGTTGACGGTGCGCTGGCGGTGCAGGTGCAGGAGATTGGCCCCCAGGCGCGGCAGTCCGGGCTGGGCCGGCCCCTGCCAGGCGCGGCCCTGGCCCAGGCGGTAATTGCGGGTCCAGGCCTCGGCCAGGCCCAGGCGGGCCTTGTCGCGAACGACCGCTTCCAGGAGTTCGAAGACGCGGCGGCCCACGCGCTGTGGCTCGGCGGCCGGGGGCAGGAGCTGGCTTATGGCGTCGGTCATTGATGTCTCCGTTTGGGGGCGTCGCCTTTCGTGGTCGGGCCGGCGGCGTGGCGTTTGGGGTCGGGGGCGGCGATTTGGGGCTGCTCGGGTCCGGGGAGCGGCCAGGTTCCCTGGTCGGTTTCGAGGCTTAGGGCCCCATCCGGGGCGTACCCCTGGGGGTGGTGGCGGCACTGGGGGCAGCGCGCCGCCTCCCAGGGGACGTCCGGGGGGAAGGGCGGCGGGAACCCCGGCTCCAGAGGCTCAAACACGGCGCTGGTCAGCGGCGGGATCAGGCGGGCGGGGTCGCAGGCGGCAATGGGGGCGTGGCACAGGCGGCAGCGCAGGATCATGTTTGGGTCTCCTTTCGCGGCGGCTGTTCCCGCCGCCCTCAAGACCCACAAGTCCATGGAAACCGGCCGTGAACCAGCCAGTTTTCGTCAAAAAAACAGTGCTGTTCTCGACTGGGGCGCTCGGAGATTGAAAAAAAATTCACAAGATCGTGTCGAAAAGACCGCTTTTCCCGTTGTGGCTCCCATGGCTTTGGACTAGTTTCTCTTCAATTCTAAATTTTTGCCTCGGAGGAGACCACTATGCTTGGCATGGAGAAGAAAGTCCGGGCTATGTATGGCGACGACGTCGAGAGCAAGGTCGGCAATCCGGCCATTGAGGCGAAGGAAACGGCCAATTCGGCCCGGGCCGGCTTGGCCGTGGGTCTTTTGGCCATCATCCTGGCCCTGGGCGTCTATGTCGCCCTGGACGCCAAACTGGCCACGGTGAGCCAGGCCGTGGCCGATGTGCCGGCCAAGATGGCCGCGCTGGACGTCAAGATCGCGGCCTTCGACGCCCTGCCGGGCAAGCTGCGCAAGCAGATGGCGGCGGACCGGCTGGCCGAGCTGGCGGCCACGGCCGACGCCCTGGCCGCCGGCATTGAGGGCGACGCCAACAAGGCGTCCCTGGCCAAGGTCTCCGAGATGATCAAGCAGCTCAAGGCCGACATCGCCAAGTAGCGACGAGCCGCCCGAAGGCCTGGGGCCGCGCCGGCTGTTCCGGACGCGGCCCCAGGGCCTTCCCACCTGCCTGCGCCGCAGGCTTACGGGGTTCCCCCGGGCCTTTTATACAGGCCAACGCCGAAAAAAACGGCCGCATCCAGGCAAGGATGCGGCCGTTTTCATTGGTGAAGGAGCGTGTCCGGGAATCAGTCCGGGCCAACGAACCGGTCGTCGGAGCGCGTCTCGCCCACGGTCTGGCCGCGCCCTTCCAGCCAGCCGCTGCGCACCGGGCCGGCCGGGGCGTCGAAGGCCGGGGCATAGGGCTTGATGTCTAATAGCGGCGTGCCGTCGAGCATGTCCGCGCCGCGAACGGTCAGCACGTTGCCCTCGACCGAAACCACCTCCACCACGGACAATCCGATGGGATTGGGCCGTTTGGGGGCGCGGGTGGCGAAAAGGCCGCGCGGCGTGTCATCGAGATAGGGCGTCACCGTGGTCTTGTAGCCGGCGGACTGGTGAAAACAGTAGATGAGATAGACATGGGAAAAGCCGGTCACGTCGGCCAGGGCCGGGGCCAGATCAGGATCAAGCACCACCTGGCCCAGGCTCTCCCTGGCCCCGCCGGGCTGGATGGGCATGCCTTCGAGGGCGGCGTAGGGCGTGCGGATCACGCCAATGGGGCGCAGGGGAAGGGTCGAATCCGTGGGCATGGAGGCCTCCTTGGCCGGACCTTATTCCAATTCCATTTCTCAAACAAAAGTATATTGCAAGCAACCGCTTGATTTAATTTTATATTTATAAAATATAACTGTCGTTATGTTTTATAATAGGCATTACGTATCGGCCTCGAAGGCTTCGCTGGCCCGGGACACGCCATAAGCCATGGCCATGGCCGCGATGCCGATGGCCGGGGCGTAGTAGGCCGGCGCGGCCAGGGCGAAGCGGATGAGCAGGGTGGCCAGGGCGAAGCCGGAATTGCGGAAGACCGAATGGAAGGCCGGCTGATAGGTGTGGGACAGCAGCACGATGAAGATGTCGCTGAAGATGAGCACGGTGTAGAACACCGAGAAAAACGGGTAGAGGTGGCCAGTGGTCATGCCCTGCCAGCCGATCCAGGCCCCGTAGGCGAGGAACGCCAGCAGCAGGCAGAAGGCCAGGAACTTTTTCGTGGCCACGAAGGGATAGAGCCACGGCCCCTTCCTGCCCTGGGCGCGCTTGCGGTAGCGGCTGTAGTAGAGGCCAAGGCCCATGAACACGATCAGCGCGCCGGCCCCGTCGGCCAGCATGGGCAACAGCACGTCCACGGCCTCGATAAGGATGATGGGCTCGTGCAGGTGGACGAGTTCCTTGAAGGCGTCGCGCAATAAAATCAGGCACAACACCTCGAACTGCTTGCCCAGGGACTTGGTCACCGAACAGGGCAAAACGAAGATGAGGTCCACGACTTCCTGGATCAGCACCAGGGTGAAGGCCAGGTTGATGGCGTAGAAATGCGACAGGGGGGTCATGCGGGCCAGAAACGGCGGCAACAGTCCCCGGATGTTGAGTTCGATGCCGAGCAGGCCGATGAGAAAGGCCACGACCTGGCTCACGGCCACGACCCGGCGGGTTTTGGGGTGTTCCCAGAAGGAGTGCAGGGGATCGAAGAGATCGGTGGCGAGTTCGTAAAACGTGCTCATGGGGTATTCCTGGCAGGCTTATGCACCATGCCCCCTTGAAAGGGAAGCCTCTTTTCCGTCGGGCGCTTGCCACGGGCCGCCGGTTGCGTCATAGAGGTTATAGCGTCGTCTCTCCTGTCTCGCGCCGCCCGACGCCGCCAGCAAAACGCCCCGGAGAGGTCCATGAAAGCACCGCGCGACTGGTCCATCAGCCTCAAGATCGCCATCGTCTTCATTGCCATGCTGACGGCCCTGTCGGGCTTCACCATGCTCTATTTTCTCTACGAGCTCGGCCAATACCGCGAGACGAGCGGCCAGGAATTGCGAACCCGGCTCATGACCGAGGCCAAGGCTCGGCAACGCGAGGACGTCAACCAGGCCTACGACGTGGTGAAATACTTCTACGACGTCTCCCAGGACGACGCGGCGCTCAAAAAACGCGCCCACGACCATTTGAAGGCCGTGGTGGACGCGGTCGTGGGCCATGCCAAGGCCTACTACGACGCCCACAAGGACGCCATGCCCCGCCAGGAGATCGAGGCGCAGATCAAGACCATGGTCCGCCAGGCCCGGTTCGACGGCGACAACTACATCTGGATCAACGACCTGACCCCCCGCATGGTCATGCACCCGACCCAGCCGGCCCTGGAGGGCCAGGACATCTCGGGCTACCGCGATCCCAAGGGCACGGCCCTTTTCCAGGAAATGGTCAAGGCGGCCAAGGACAAGGGCCAGGGCATGGTGGCCTACCTGTGGGACAAGCCCGGGGCGAAAAACGATCCCAAGCCCAAGGTTTCCTACGTGCGCCTTTTACCCGAACTGGGCTGGATCTTCGGGTCCGGGGCCTGGGTGGAGGACGAGACGGCCCGGCTGCAGGCCGAAGCCAAGGCCCAGCTGTCCAGAATGCGCCTGCTCGACGGCAACTATTTCTTCATCTACGACAACACCCGGCCCATTCCGCGGGTGGTCATGCACCCCATCCGGCCGGACTTCGACGGCAAGGTCCTGGACTCGACCCAGTTCGACAAAGCCACGTCCATGAGCCCGGGCGCGCAGGCCGCCGCTGTTCCCTACCCGGGCGGCAAGACCAACATCGCCACGGCCATGGCCGACGCCGTGTCCGCCACCGGCGAAGGCTTCGTCTCGTATTCCTGGCCCAAACCCCAGGCCGGCGGCGGCGAAACCAGCGAGTCCTATCCCAAGCTCAGCTACGTCAAACTTTTTAAGCCCTGGAACTGGATCGTGGGCATGGGCGACTACGTGGACGGCATCGACCGGGACGTGGCCGCCCAGGCCGCCGAACTCGACCAGGCCGTGCGGGCCATCGTCGTCAAATTGGTCATCTTCTCCGTCATCTTCCTCGTCGGCATGGCCGTCCTGTGCCTCGTGCTGGTCCGCCGGCTGCTCAACCGCCCGATCTCGGCCATCGTCTCCTATGCCGACCAGGTGGCCGGCGGCGACCTGGCCGCCGCGCCCGCCTCGGGGCTGACCGCCGAAATGGCCAGCCTGGCCGGGTCCATCAGCGCCATGGTGGACCACCTCAAGGCCGAACTGGAATTCGCCAAGGGCATCCTCAATTCCGTCACCCTGCCCTGCGTGGTGGCCGCCCCGGACGGCAAGATCACCCTGGTCAACCGCTGGCTGGCCCACTTCCTGGGCGAGAAAAAAGAGCCCGAGGCTTACATCGGCCGCCACATGAACGACGTGTTCGCCAGCCACGCCATCGTCGCCCAGGTCCTTGGCGACGTCATGAGCCGCCGGGAAATCATGACCAACGTCGAATACGACGGCCGCTACGCCTGGGGCGAGCGCTTTTTCATCAAGATCGACGCCGCGCCCATCAGCGACGGCGGCGGCCGCATGCTCGGCGTCTTCGCCATGCTGGCCACGCTGACCAAGGTCAAAATGCAACAGGAAGCCCTGGCCGAACAAAACCGGCTCATCGCCGTCGCCGCCAGCACCGCCGAAGGCATCTCGGCCAAGGTGGCTGACAACGCCCGCGACCTGTCCCAACGCATCGACCGCACCAATGAAGGCGTGGCCTACCAGCGCCAACGCAGCATTGAAACCGCCACGGCCATGGAGGAAATGAACGCCTCGGTGCTGGAAGTGGCCCAGAACGCCGGCCTGGCCGCCGGCAGCGCCGACGAGGCCAAAGAGAAGGCCCGCCAAGGTTCCGACATGGTGCGCCAGGTGGTGGCCGCCATCGAGGACGTGAGGGCCATGGCCCAGACCCTCCGCGGCGACATGGCCGAACTCGACAAGACCGCCGAAAACATCGGCCGCGTCCTTGAGGTCATCTCCGACATCGCCGATCAGACCAACCTGCTCGCGCTCAATGCCGCCATCGAGGCCGCCCGGGCCGGCGACGCCGGCCGAGGCTTTGCCGTGGTGGCCGACGAGGTGCGCAAGCTGGCCGAAAAAACCATGACCGCCACCCGCGAGGTCGGCCAGGCCATCGCCGCCGTGCAACAGGCCGCCCGCCGGGGCAACGAGGAAACCGTCCGGGCCGCCGAAGCGGTGTCGCGCAGCACCGACCTGGCCGAAGCCGCCGGCGAAGCCCTGGCCGCCATCGTCGGCATGGTCGACAGCACCGCCGACCAGGTCCGGGCCATCGCCACCGCCGCTGAACAGCAATCGGCCACGGCCGCCGAAATCAGCCGGGCCACCGAGGAAGTCAGCCGCATCGCCGAAGACATCCGCGCCGGCATGGACGCCTCGGTGGACGCCGTGCGCGGACTCAACAACGAAACCCGGGAACTCGGCGAACTCATCGAACACATGCAGACCAGCGCCGAAACCGAAGCCGACGACCAGCCGCGCCGCCTGCCGTCCTGACCCTAAAACGCCCAAGGAGCACCGCCGTGGCCCGAATCCTCATCGTCGACGACGCCGCCATCACCCGCGCCATGCTGCGCGGCATCCTGCAAAACCCCGCCCATCAGGGGCCCGAAGCCCCCGACGGCGACGCCGCCATCGCCGTCTTTCGCGAGAACCCGGCCCAGGTCGCCTTCGTCGACATCTTCATGCCCGGCAAGGAAGGGCTGGCCACCATCAAGGAACTTCTCGAACTGGCCCCAAACCTGCCCATCATCGCCATCAGCGCCGGCAGCACCTTCACCGACACCGAAACCCTGGGCTGGGCCAA
>JAEZEM010000432.1 GCA_023417745.1 Pseudomonadota bacterium | reverse complement strand
TGCCCCGGCATGTGGCCGTCATCATGGACGGCAACGGCCGCTGGGCCACCATGCGCGGGCTGCCGCGCAGCGAGGGACACCGGGCCGGCGTGGAGTCGGCCCGGGGCATCGTCACGCGCTGCCGGGAACTCGGCATCGGACACCTGACGCTTTACACCTTCTCCAAGGAAAACTGGGGCCGGCCGGCCGACGAGATCAAATTCCTCTTCGACCTGCTCGTGCGCTTCCTGACCAAGGAACTCGGCACGCTTTTAGCCCAGTCCATCCGTTTCAAGGTGCTCGGCGAACTGGACGAGCTGCCTCTGGCCGCGCGCACGGTGCTGTCCCGGGTCATCGCCAAGACGGCCCACTGCGAGGCCATGACGCTCAATCTGGCGCTCAACTATTCCGGCCGCGAGGAAATTTTGCGGGCCTGCCGGCGTCTTATGGCCAAGGGCCTGGCTCCCGAGGCCGTCACCGACGAGGCCCTGGCCGCCGAGCTTTACACCGCCGGCCAGCCCGATCCGGACCTCATCATCCGCACCAGCGGCGAGATGCGCCTGTCGGGCTATCTGCTGTGGCAGTCGGCCTACAGCGAGTTCGCCTTTCCCGAAACGCTGTGGCCGGACTTCACCCCGGCTTGCCTTGACGCCCTCCTCGACGACTACCGCAACCGCACGCGCCGTTTCGGCCTGACCGGCGAGCAGATCCAGGCCTAGTTTTTTCCCTGGCCCGGCGGGGCAGGAAACTTTCGGGGCCGTTGACGCCGCCGGCTTTGGCCGGAAGCGCCAACGGCCCCGATTATTTGTGTCCGCGCCTACCCCACCCGCTTGTGGCTCCCTCGCCCGCCACAGACGGCCAGGGGGTCCGGGGGGATTATCCCCCCGGCGGGTCACGGGCAGCGCCCGTGCGGGTCCGGGCAGCGCCCGGCGGGTGCAGGGCGGCGCCCTGCCGGGTGCAGGGCAGCGCCCTGGCCGGGTTAGAGGCCTTCGGTCAGGATGACGCGGTAGTCGCAGCCCAGGCGTCGGGAGCGGCTCGCTTCCTGGTAGGCCGGGCTGTGGTAGAAGTCGCGCGCCGCCTCCATGGAGGCGAATTCCAGGATGACGACGCCTTGGGCCTCGGGGCCTTCCAGGGTTTCGCACAAGCCGTATACGGCGCGCGGCGTGGCGTCATGGCCTTGCATGGCGGCCGGGACCGTCTGCGCGTAGCGGTCGTAATGCGCCTGTTCCCGCAGCCTTTCCCGGATGAAGATCAAATACGCGGCCATGTGGCCTCCTTGTTGTTGTCTCGTGTTCGGCCGCGCCTGGGCCTTTGCGGCGCGGCCGGACATTGTTTTTCCGTTGTTTGAACGCCGGGTCGTGTTGTCGCAAGGCCCAAGCGCCCTAGGCCACGGGAATCGTGCCGCCGTCGATTATGACTTCGGTTCCGGTGATGGCGGCGGCCAGGGGCGAAGCCAGGAAGGCGATAAGGTTGGCCACTTCGTCGGGCCTGGCCGGCCGGCCGAGGGGGATGCCGCCCAGGGCCTGCATGATGATCCGTTTGCCGCCCTCGTAGTCCGTGCCGGCCTGGTCGGCTAGGCGATGAGCCAGGGCGACGGCGGCTTCGGTTTCCACCCAGCCGGGCGACACCCGCACGACCCGGACGCCCTTGGGGGCGAGTTCCTTGGACAGGCTTTTGCTGTAGGTGGAAAGCGCCGCCTTGGCGGCGGCGTAGGCGGTGGTGGACTGCGGCAGCGGCAGACGATCCTGGATGGAGGTCACGTGGATAACGACGCCGGAACTCTGGGCGATCATGTATGGGAGCAGGGCGCGGTCGAGGCGCACGGCGGGCATGAGGTTGCGGTCAAGTTCCTGGCGCCAGACGTCGTCGCCTAGGGCGGCGAAGCCGCCGGATGGGGCCGAGGAGCCGCCGAAGACATGGATCATGACGTCGAGTCCCTGCAGGCGTTCGGCCACGGCCCGGGCGACCTCGGCGCAGCCTTCGGGAGTCGTCAGATCGGCGGCGACGAAGGTGTCCCGGGACAGGTTCTCGGGTCGGGTCCGGGCGACCGAAAGCACATCGGCTCCGGCCTGTCGGAGGGCTTGGGCGACGGCCGCGCCGATGCCTTTTGTCGCGGAAGTCACCAGAGCGCGTTTCCCGGCCAGGTCCAGGTTCATTGACATGGTTTGATCTCCAGTGCTGTGATGCCCTGGGCCGACAGCTGAAAGCGTTGGTCGAGTTCGATGGGGCTGCCGGGGAAGTCGCCGACGACCCGCGTCTTGACGGTCACGCCGTCGTCCTGGGTGTGGTGGCCGAGGACTTCGGTCTGGTAGCGATATTGCCGTTTCGTTTGGGCGTGCCAGTCGGCGATGGCCTTGGGGCCGTGGTGTTCGCGGTCTTCGTCGCGCACGATGGCGCTTTGGTCGAAACAGCGCTCAAGGCCGGAGAAATCCGAGGCGTTGCTGGCCGCGAAATAGTCGACCACGGGTTTGGGGAGAGGGTTTGGCATGACGGGCCTCGTTGTTCGTTGTGGGATGACGGAGATCAGTAAGCCCGCCGGGGCGCTTCTTCAAGAACGCACGGAAAAGTGAGCGACTCACCATGAGGAAAGCGTATACGGCCGTGACGGCGGCCGAGGATGTCGAAAAGGCCTTGCGTCTGCTGGAGGGGCGCTGGAAGTTTCTGATTTTGTTTCATCTGTTTGGCGGACAGGTGCAACGCTATAGTGATCTGGAGCGGCTCATCCCCGGGATCTCCCAGAAGATGTTGGCCCAGCAGCTGCGGCAGCTGGAGGCGGACGGGCTGGTTTCGCGAAAAGTGTATCCGCAGACGCCGCCGAAGGTGGAGTATCGATTGACCCAGTGGGGGCAGGCCCTGTGTCCGGCCTTGGACGCGCTGCTGTATTGGGCCGAGCAACGCCCTGTGGGCGGCCCGTAGTCTCGCGTCCCCTTCCTGCCCCACCCGTTTGTGGCTCCCCCCCCCGCCACAGACGGCCAGGGGGTCCGGGGGGCTTAGCCCCCCGGCGGGTCACGGGCAGCGCCCGTGCGGGTGCAGGGCAGCGCCCTGCCTGCCTACGTCAGCGCCCGGGGGGCGGCGCGGCCTTCGCGTTCGAGCTCTTCCATAAGCGCGGCCAGCTCCTGGGTTTGTTTGGCCAGTTCGGCCACGGCCCGGGAGGCGTCGGCCAAGGTGCGGGAACTGGCCTCGGCCGTGGCGCTGACGGCGTCCACCGAGCGGTTAATTTCCTCGCTGGTGGCGGACTGCTGCTCGGCCGCCGTGGCGATGGAGCGCACCTGATCGGAGGCGCTTTCCACCAGGGTGACGATGCTGGCCAGGGCCTCGCCGGCGGCGGCGGCCAGGGAGGTGGCCTTTTCCACGGCTCCGGCGGCGGCGTCCACGTTGCCGACGTTGCGCCGGGCGCCGTCCTGGATGCCGCGGATGGCGTCGCCGACCTCCTTGGTGGCGGTCATGGTCTTTTCGGCCAGCTTTCGCACCTCATCGGCCACCACGGCGAAGCCGCGCCCGGCGTCGCCGGCCCGGGCGGCCTCGATGGCGGCATTGAGCGCCAGCAGATTGGTCTGGTCGGCGATGTCGGAGATGACGTTCATGATGGCCCCGATGTCCTGGGCCTGCTTGCCGAGCGCCCCCATATCCGCCTTGAGGCTATGGGCCTGGCGCTCCATAGCGCCAATGGCGGCCACCACTTCTTCCACCACACCCGAGCCGTCCACGGCCTTGGAGCGGGCCGCCTCGGCGGTCTGGGAGGCGGACGAGGCGTTTCTGGCCACCTCCAGGACGGTGGCGTTCATTTCCTCCATGGCCGTGGCCGTTTCGGCCATGCGCCGGGACTGGTCCTCGGCTCCCTGGCTGGATTCGGCGATGCGGGTTGCCAGCTCCGCCGAGGTGGAATCGACCACCGACACCACGCCGCCCAGGCGGGCGGCGGCTTGGCCCAGGCCTTCGGCCCGGGCCTGTTCGGCCTTGCGGGTGGCTTCCTCGGCCAGCCGGGTGGCGGCCTCGGCGGCTCGGGCCTTTTCCTCGGCCTCCAGGGTCTTGGTTTCGATGGCGGCCATGTTGTCGCGAAGCGTGGCCACCATGGCATTGAGCGCGACCTGCATCCGGGCCGCCTCGTCGTTGCCGACGGCGTCCAGGCGCACGGACAGGTCGCCGGCGGCGCACTGCATGGCGGCCTGGGTGGTCTGGCGGATGGGGCCGGTGACGGAGGCCATGATGACGAGGCAAAGACCGATGAGGATGGCCAGCCCCAAGCCGCAGGCCACGGCGATGGTGGTCAGGGCGTCGTGGATGCGGGCGGCGTTGTCGGCCTTGATGGCGGCCTTGGTGCGCTCGACGTTGTCGATGTAGACGCCCGTGCCGAGCCACATGTCCGTGCCGGGGATGGTGACGGCGTAGGCGAGCTTGGGCTGGTCGCCGGCTCCGGGCTTGGGGAAGACGTATTCCACGAAGCCGCCGCCCGAGGCGGCCAGACGATGCATTTCGCGCACGAAATAGACGTTGTTCTTGTCCTTGAGATCGCCCAGATCCTTGCCCTGGTTGTTCTTGGCCGGCGGCAGCGCGATGTTGATGGTGCCCTGGTAGACGAAGAAGTAGCCGGACTTGTCGTCTTCAAAGCGGTAAGCGTCAACCATGGCGCGGATGATTTCGTAGCGCTTCTCTTTATCCGGCACATCCTTGATGATGGCCGCAATGGCCTCGGCCATGCCGTTGGACGCAACGGCCAGCTTTTGCCGTTCGCCTTGCAGCATGATCGTCTGGGCGGCGGAGACGGTATGCTCTTCGAGCCGCTGCAGCTCGCGGGAAAACGTGATGAGCATGCCGGCCGTGAACAGGGAAAAAAGCGCCAGCAGCAGGACAAAGCGCCAGGAAAGGGAAAAACGGCGCAAGACGCCAAACGCGCCGCCGGAACCGGAAGGTTGTACAGCCACGAAAGGCCTCCTCACGCAGCAAGTCGCAGGTTGGAGAAGGATGAGTTTGGCTGGAACAGTACGGGAAAGACCAGGGCCTGGCAACGTGCGGCCGGGACAAGAAGGCGCGGCGTGCAAAAAAGGCGGCCCCCGCCGGGGAAGCGGGGGCCTTTCAAGGAGGGAGGAGAGCATGTGCGGTCACGCCGCCTGTCGGTTGCCTGCCGGGGCGGCGTCGACGCCCGGGCCTGAGGGGTGGCCCTTTGCGTCACTATTCTTATAAGGCCGGATCATGAAAACGGCATGGAGAGAGGATGAATTCGGCGACGGGTTGGACAAAAGGAAACCCCCGCCGGGGAGCGGGGGTTTCGCTATCGAGGAGGGGGAGAACAGGCTTCCGGTCGCGGGAGGGGGACCGCCCCGGGGGCCATATGTTTGGCGGCAATCGCAGGGGCCGGAGGGGGTGGCCGTCTGCCGTTGAGAAGAGAGATAGTCCCCGCCCATGAAACGGCCATGGCCGCTCCATGAATTCCAGCTTAGAATTCGTTTTTCGCCCCGCCCAAAAAAGGAAGTCCCCGCCGGGGAGCGGGGACTTCGTTCAAGGAGGGGGAGAGCGACCTGGGACCGCCTGTGGATGGGAGGGGCCATCCGGTATGGCGAAACAAGGCTGAGGGTTTTGTCTTGGGTGTCTCGCCCGGGCGTTTCCGCCTCGTTCGATGGCTACTTTATAGGGGCGGGATGTGAAGTGGGAATGGCCGCAGGATGAACTATAATTTAACTATTGCCCGCCCGGCCGGAAAGGCCAGGGTGACGCGAAGGCCCGGGCTGTTGTCGCCCAGGCGCAGCTCGGCCTGGTGCAGGCCGGCGGCGGCGGCGACCAGGGACAGGCCCAGGCCGCTGCCCGGAGT
>JAEZEM010000422.1 GCA_023417745.1 Pseudomonadota bacterium | reverse complement strand
GCCGGATCGGTGTGGGCGGCCGGCCAGCCGTGGCCCGAGAGCTCCATGAGTTCCCGGGTGACCAGGTTCATCATGCCGCCGGGGCAGATGCAGGGCGGCCGGTCCACGGCCTGCCTGGCCAGGGCCTTTCGCAGGCGGGTTTGGGGATCAAGCACGGCGCGCGGCCTCAGGCCCGGGCCGGGGTTTCGAGGCACAGCAGACGCCGGGCCACGGCCACGGCTTCCACGGCGTTGCCGGCGTAGCCGTCGGCCCCGATCTTGCGGGCAAAGGCCGCCGACACCGGCGCGCCGCCGATGATGACCTTGACCGTGTCGCGCAGGTTTTCCTGTTCGAGCAGGGCCACGATGCGGCCCATGTTGGTCATGGTGGTGGTCATGAGCGTGGACAGGCAGACCAGGGAGGCCTCGACCTCCTTGGCCTTGGCCACGAAATCGGCCACGGGCACGTCCCGGCCGAGGTCGTGCATCTCGAAGCCGGCCGTCTCCAGCATGATCTTGACCAGATTCTTGCCGATGTCGTGGGTGTCGCCCTCGACCACGCCGATGACGGCCCGGGGTTTGCGGGCGTTTTTCGCCTCCTCGGGCAGATGCGGAGTGAGCTCGCCCAGCCCGGCGTACATGGCGTCGGAGCACAAGAGCAGGTCCGAGACGAAATATTCCTCTTCCTCATACAGCGCCCCGGCCCGGTTCATGCCGTCGACCAGGCCGCCCAGGATGCCGTCCAGGGCCGGATGGCCGGCCTGGATGTAGCTTCTGGAAAGCTCCACGATCCCTTCGTCGTCCATGTTGACCACGCTGTCGGACAACTGGCGCAAACGGGCTTCTTTCTCGTTCATGCCGACCTCCGTGCCGGTTGGTTTTGTGGCCGGCCGCATCGGGCCACGACAAGTTCGCGGAGAACGCCGTCCGGCAGGCGCGCTCTGGGGTTGCTCAGGCAGGCCTGGCCGAAGGCGCGGCCGCCCGGGCCAAGGGCCAGGCAGGCCTCGGCGTAGCCGACCGGCTGACTCAGCGGCCGCTCGCGCCAGTTGGCCAGCCCTTCCTCGACCAGTCCCCGGGCGGTCTTGGGGCAGACATGCAGCCCCGGGGCGAAATCGGGATCGGCCCGTAGCAAGCGCAGCCAGGGCAGGGTGAAGCCCTCGGCCAGGGCGGCGAAGCGGCGCGGCCCGAGCACGGAGATCGTCCCGGCCGGATCGGCCAGGCTGACCAGGGCGACGCCGCGCCGGCCGGCCTCCCGGGCGTATTCGGCAAGCTCGCCAAGGAGCCGGCCCAGCACGGCGTTCATGAGGGCGGGGTCGCGTCGCCAGTCCTTGAGCACGACGGTCAGGTCGGCCAGGGCGCTTAAAATGGTGATGGGACCGGCGATTTCCAGAGCGACCGGTTCCCCTGCGGCGGCCAGGGCGGCGCAAGCGGCCAACACCTGGGCCGGTCGGCCTCGGGTCGGGTCCAGAGACGGACCGGCCAGGATCTCGGCCAGGCCGGAGCGCACCGGGGGGCCGGGCCGGGGGCCGGCGGCGGCGTCGCCCAGGCGGATGGCCGCGCCCAGGGCCTGGGCCTCCACGGTGCAGCAAAAGGGCAGGCGGCATACTACTGCCCCGTCGCGGCGGCGCACGGCTTGAGCCAACCGGGCCATGGCCGGGCCGTCCACGTGGACCTCGGGAAAGCTCAGCCCCAGTTCCCGGGCCAGGGCCGCGTCCTGGCTTGCGGCGTCGAGATGGCCGCAGCCTTGGCCGGTCATCGCGCCCCGGCCCCGCTTGTCGCCTTGAGCTGGACGATCTCGGCGTTGATGACGGCGATGAGTTCGTTTCGCAGCCGCAGCATTTCCGGGTCGGCGAACATGGTGGCCCGGTCGGTGCGCTTGTCCCGGGAAAAAACGTGGCGGTGGATGATCGACCCCGGCGACTGGCCGAGGATGCAGACGTCGGTGGCCAAAAGCAGGGCCTCGTCCACGTCGTGGGTGACGAAGAAGATGGTCTTGCGCTGTTCTTCCTTCTGCCACAGATCGAGGACCAGTTCCTGGAGCCTGGCCCGGGTCACGGCGTCCAGGGCGGCGAAAGGCTCGTCCATGAGCAGGATGGGCGGATCGATGGCAAAGGCCCGGGCGATGGCGCAGCGCTGGCGCATGCCGCCCGAGAGCTCGCCGGGCAGTTTGTCGTAGCAGGCGGCGTCGAGCTCCACGTCGGCCAGGCGTCGCAGGGTCTTGGCCTTGCGCTGGGCGGCGGACAGGGCCGGGAACTTCTGCTTGACGGCCAGGGCGATGTTGTCGCCGGCCCGCATCCAGGGGAACAGGCCGTAGTCCTGAAAGACCATGCCCCGGTCCAGGCCCGGTCCGGCCACGGGCCGGCCGTCCACGAGGATGCGTCCTGCACTGGGCTTTTCAAGGCCCCCCAGGAGCCGCAGCAGGGTGCTCTTGCCGCAGCCCGACTGGCCCAGCACGCACACGAAGGAACCGGCCTCCACGTCCAGGCTGACGCCGCCCAGGATGGGTTTGTCCCCGTAGGAAAAAGACACGTTGTCGATGGTGACGGCGAGCAAGGAAGGAGTGCCTCCGTAAAGCGTTTATCGGCGGTTGGCGTCGGGGATGGCCGCGAGCATGGCCCGGACCTTGTCCGGGTCCACGGGGTAGCCCACCTCGCGAACGGCGCCCATCATGGCGTCGATGTTGTGAAAGGGCGTTTCCACCGGCAGGCTGCACCCGGACATGACCACATAACCCTTGGGCGAGTCGTGGGCGTCCAGGATGCATTCCAGAGTCCGGCGGCGCACGTCGGCCGGGGTTCCGCCGTACATGATCCCGGCCGGGTCCACATGGCCGAGAATCTTGGTCTTGCTCCCGATGGCCCGGCAGCAGTCCTTGAGGTCGACCACGTTGTCGACGCTAAACCCGGCCACGCCGAGATCGGCCACGTCGTGCCAGATTTTCTGGGTCGCGCCGCAGATGTGGATGACCGGCGAGCGGCCGGCGGCTTTGATAACGTCCACCAGCTCCCGGAGATAGGGCAGGGAAAATTCCCGGAAGGCGGCCGGGCTGACCACCGTGCACGAGGACATGGGCTCGGAGATGGTGGGGGTCAGGCCCTTGGCCATGGCCGCCTGGGCGTAGGCCAGGCAGGTTTCCAGGGACACCCGGCACAGCTTGTGGAAGGCCGCCGGATTTTTGCGCAGCAGCCGGAAGGCCTCGTCCACGCCGTAGAGGAAAAAGGCGTTGGTGAAGGGGCCGACGATGCCGGCGGCGCAGCCCACCTCGTGGCCGATGGCCTCCACGAGATGGTCCATGGCTTCGAGATAAACGGGCAGGCGGCCGTCCTTGCGCGGATCGGCCGGGCGCAGGTCGTCGATGGCGGCCAGGCTGGTCACGGCCGGGGCGGCCAAGTCGGCGGTGTGGTCGTCGGGACAGGCGACCTTGGCCCCCATGGCCTCGGCCCAGGCGAACAGGTCGGTAAATATCCGCACGCCGTCGTAGCCAAACCGCCGGTAGGAGGCGATCTGGGCCTCGGCCAGGGTTTGGGCGTCGGTGTTGAAGGCGGAAATCTTGCAGCCAAGAACGCGGGCCGCGCCGTTGGCCACGTTGGGGTTGCAGGGCAGACGGTCGGCCGCCTCGCCTTTGGCGATGGCGGCGGCGCGCGCAAGCGGCGTCATGGCGTCCATGCATTTTCTCCCGTTGGCGCTTTGGCGTCAGCTGTTGAGCGTCCAGGCCAGGGCGCGTTTCTTGACCAGATCGAACAGGGCCATGACGCCGACCAGGACGGCGGCCATGAAGACGAAGCCGGCGATGACCATGTCGAAGCGGGCGAAGTCCGAATAATATTGCACGAAATAGCCCATGCCCGAGGTCGCGCCGAACATCTCCGAGACGGTGAGCAGGATGAAGGCGAACTTCAGCGCAATGGAGCAGCCGGCGAAAATGGTTGGCGCGGCGGCCGGCAGGACCACCCGGAACATTTTCTCCACGCCGCGAATCTCCAGCGTGGCGGCGGTTTCCAGGTAGCGTTTGTCGATGGTGACCACGCCGGCCAGGGTGGCCCCGAGGATGGGCCAGAAAGCGCCGAGAAAGATGATGCACACCGAGGCGGCGTAGAAGGTGGAAAAGACGTGGATGGCAAAGGGCGTGAGCAGGGTCACGGGCACGGCGCTGGCGGCGGTGATATAGGGGGTGAGGTTTCGCCGCAGGGGGACCAGCAGCCCGATGGCCACGCCCAGGCTGACGCCCAGGACAACCGCCAGGGCGTAGGCCGGCACGAGGAGCTTAAGCGAACTGACGAAGCCCTCGGCGAGCTTGTCCAGGGACCGGACAAAGGCCGGATAGACCTTGGCCGGCCCGGCGAACAGGAATGGGTCAAGCACGCGCCAGACGTCGGTGAGCAGCCAGTAGCCGGCGATGAGCACGACGCCGATGGCGACGACGCCAACGTTGCGAGCGATGGTTCGGGTCATCCGTTACTCCATGGAAACGGCGGCCGGGCCTGACGGCGTCGGCCCGGCCGCCGTGGGCGGTCTGTGCTTAGGAGTTGAACTTGTTAAACATCTCAAGCTTTTGCTTGTAGAAGGCGTCGTCCGGGTGCTGGGCCAGCAAGGAATCCAGGGCGGCCTTGTAGATGGCGGTGTTGATGTGGTCGGTGATGGTGATGGTCTGGTCCTTGATGTAGCCAAACGAGCGCATCTTATCCCACATGGCCACGACGCTGTTCTTGTAGGGATCGGTCTCGTAGATGAGGTGCGGGCTTTGCACGAAGCTGCGCACCAGGGACTCGGGTATGTCGAGTTCCTTGGTGGTCAGCTGCACCACGGTGTCCATGCCGCCGGGCTGGTGCATCTCGCGTTCGGCCCGCAGATAGGCGCGCAGCAGCTTCTTGAGCACCTCGGGATTTTGCCCCATCCACTCGGTCTGGGACAGCATGCGGCAGCAGGAATGGTTGGGCCACAACTCGTCGGGCCACAGCACGACGCGCATGCCGGATTCGTTGATCTGCGGCTCGAACCCGGTGGACACCGCGCCGAAGTCGCACTGGCCGCTGCGCACGGCTTCCATCACGTCCTGGTTGCGCTTGATCTCGACGAAGGTGACGTCCTTGTTGATGTCGAAACCGGCGTCGTGGAGGATGCCCTTGAGCACGATGTCCGGGGTGCCGCCGCGCATGATGGCGATTTTCTTGCCCCGGAAGGATTCGATGCCCTTGTACTCGGTGCCGGGCAGGGCGAACACCGGCGTCGCGCCGATGATCATGTAGCCGCCGAAGATCGAAAAGCGCTGGCCGTTGGCGATCTGGATCAGCGGTCCGCCGGTGCCGTAGGTGGAGATGACGTCCACTTTGCCGGAACTCAGCGCCGAAAAGGCGTCGGTGCCGTTATTGATGTAGACCATTTCGACGTTGATGCCTTCGTCGTCGAGAAAGCCCTTGTTCTTGGCCAGATACTGGAAGACCTGGCCGGAGGTCGCCTGGGCGGCCACCTTGATGGTGGGTTTGTCTCCGGCTGCGCTGGCGGCGGCGGGCAGGGCGACCTGGAGGCACAGGCCGAGGGCCAGGGCGGCCAGGGTGAAGACGGCGTTTTTCATGCGAATCTCCTTGGTGAAGCGATACGGTTGATGCCGGCGGCCGGCAGGAATCGGCGAAGGGGGCGGGGACCTTGCTGGCCCTGGGGGTGCGGCCTTGGCTTGCCGAGCGGACAATCGCGGGCAATCCCGCCGCGCGGTCCGATGCAGGGATGATCGCAACTGGACCAAGGCCCCGTGGGGGCGGGCGGTCCCGGAGTCGCGAAACCGATGACTGAGGTCCAGGCCGTGGCCCAAACCGTAGCCCAAGCCGGGGGCGACGCCGGACGACGGCGGCCCTGGACCCCATGGGTGTCCAGGCATGTGGAAGACGTCTCGGGCGGCGTCGCCGGGCGTCGGCGGCGCGTGAGCACTAGGCGTCGCGGGGCGACGGGGATGACGACGGCCGGAGTCGTCAGGAAGCGCGCGTCATGCCGCGCCGGACCCGGGTTCCCCCAACCTGAGGGAGTCGCGGCGCTCATGTCCGCCGCCCGGGATGGGCGGGACATGGCTTGGTGCTGCGTGTCTCGACGGGCATGACGTCAGGCCGATTCCTTGTTCCAGTCAATTGCAAAAGCGACGGCGCGTTGCAGTGCTCGAACTCTCGGAGCGTTATTCTTTACAAAGAAATCGATTTTGGTGATCCAGTGCGGAAATTGAAAGTCCTCAATGATCGGCATGGGTATTGATAGAGTATGAAAATGTCAACGAATGATTTTTCTATGGAAGTGATGCTTGGTTATCGAATTTATCAATTGTACAGGGGTATTTCCCCCCTTTAAGGTGCGGCCTGTCGCGTCATCGGGCGCGACAGGCCGCCGGGTCAGCCTGAGCGGCCCATCCTTCTTGGGAGGCTCTTATGCGCCCTGGCGTAATGGATCGTTTCGACGGACTGGCCGACCGGTTTTTGGCCGACATCGAGCCGCTGCGGGCGGCCGGCACCCTGGTGGTGGGCTTGTACTGCACCTATGCCCCGGTGGAACTGGTGCGGGCCGCCGGAGCCGTGCCGGTCGGGCTTTGCGGCAAGAAGCAGGAGCCCATCCCGGCGGCCGAGCAGACCCTGCCTCCCAATCTTTGCCCGCTCATCAAGTCGAGCTACGGCTATGCCGTCACCGACACCTGCCCGTATTTCTCGGCTTCGGATCTGCTGGTGGGCGAGACCACCTGCGACGGCAAGAAAAAGATGTACGAATTTCTGGGCCGGATAAAACCGCTGCATCTCATGCAGCTGCCGGCCACGGTGGGGCCGGCCCAGGACGCCTATTGGCTGGGCGAGGTGCGCCGGTTCAAGGAATTCCTGGAGGAGCGCACCGGCCGGACCATCACCGACGCCGCCCTGGCCGAAGAGATCGCCGTGCAAAACGAGGTGCGCCGGCTGCTGCATCGGGTCCTGGCCTCGTCCCGGGCGGCGGCCGTGCCCCTTGGCGGCCTGGATGCCCTGCTCGTCACCGAGGCCCGCAGCTTCACCGCCGACCCCAACGCCTACGCCGCCGTGCTGCGCGAACTGTTGGTCGAGCTGGAGGCCATGACGGCCTCGGGCGCGTCTTTCGCCCCGGCCGGGGCCAGGCGGGTGCTGCTCACCGGCTGCCCGGTGGGGCGCGGTTCGGACAAGCTCGTGCGGCTGGTGGAGCAGTGCGGCGGGGTGGTGGTGGCTTCGGAGAACTGTTCGGGCGTCAAGGGTTTCGACGGGCTGGTGGACGAGACCGGCGATCCGCTGGCGGCCATTGCCCGGCGCTATCTGCGCATTCCGTGCTCGGTCATGACGCCAAACGCCGGCCGGCTGGCCCTGCTCGACGAACTGGTCCAGGCCATGCGGCCCCAGGGCGTGATTGATCTCACCTGGCAGTTCTGCCACACCTACAACGTCGAATCGCCCATCGTCGCTGATCATCTGCGCCACCGGCACGGCCTGCCGACCCTGCACCTCGAGACCAACTACGCCGACGCGGACACCGAGCAACTGCGCACCCGGGTGGAAGCCTTTCTGGAAATGCTCTAGTGTGGCGTTCACAAAAAAATTATGTTTTTTTGTGAATAAAAATAGTGACTACGGGTTGTTCTTGCACCCAAGGGGATCATGGCGTTTCCCGAACGCGACACGAGCCGACGGGCCGCGCAGCCTTGGCCCGCAGGACGGCCCGCCGTCAGCGAGAGGCCGGACAGGCCGGCCCGTGTCGTCGTCTGCACCCGTTGGCCGCTCAGGGCGCGGGCCGCTGATTGTTCTCGATAAACTGCTTCAAGCAAACAGCGTTGTTCAGGCTTTCGTCCTTGGCGGCATAGAGCAAGGTGACGGTTCCCTGGCGCGCTTCCCGGCCGAGCTTCTCGACAACTTCCCAGGCCGGGGCTTGGCGCAGCTCGGCCCGGTACTGCTCTTGAAAGGCTTCCCACTTGGCCGGGTCATGGTCAAACCAACGGCGAAGCTCCTGGCTCGGGGCCACGTCCTTGAGCCAGTCGTCGAGACCGGCCCGCGACTTGGAAATGCCTCGGGGCCAGAGCCTGTCGACAAGGTAGCGTTTGCCGTCTTCCGGAGCGGGTGGTTCATAGATTCTTTTGATGTTCACCATGCCGTCGCCCTCCGTCCTTGATGCCG